>DDXZ01000027.1 GCA_002347295.1 Dehalococcoidia bacterium UBA2247
TAAAAAGAATCCACGGATTGCGGTACAATATAAGCTCTTGACAGTATATGATTATAGTCATATACTCAGGTCTATGGAAAAACCTTTTGAACTACCTACTCTGAAGTGTCTTCGTTGCGGTCATAAATGGGTGCCAAGAAATCTCCGGCATCCGAAGCAATGTCCAAAGTGCCATTCTCCTTATTGGAATAGACAAAGACGGAAGGGAAAATAGATGTCGGATTTTATTCAAGGAACATTAATTGGAGGAGCCATAGGAATTATAGGGTCTATTGCAGTTTCTATTATACAAATCAGAGCGAGTAATGGTGCGCAAAGAATGTTATTTAAATTTGAAAATAATCAGAAGATCATTGAAAGAAGAATAAAACTTAGACAAGAATGGTGTAAACCTTTATCTACATTTTTACAAGAATTTAATGCTGCGCTAATTCCTGTAAGGTCAAATTTAGAGTTATTAATAGCATGGTATCCAAAAGGTCCTGATTCGGTACAGGTAATACCTGGTATTGTTGACTACAATACTACCGCAAAAGAGTTATGTGACAATATAATCGATGAAATTCCTGATTTGGTAAGATCAATACACAAAAATTTATTGGGGATTCGTGACAAAGAACTTGAAATAGGGCTTCATAGTCTATTAAGTATACGTTTCCAATTGCAGTTTTATTGTTATGGTGTTCAAAAAAATGGGTTAGATACCATAAAGTATGACCATATTGATAAAAAATTATCTGAAGCTACAAAAGTCATAATTGAAATGAATAATAGAATTGAAAAAATATTGTGTGGTGAAACAGATGAATAAATGAGCTCTTGTCAAATGTTGTGGAAATTCCTTCCAGCACCGTTGATCATTAACTCCTTACCCCTGCCAGCTCGGCTACCTTTTCTCGCTGCAGGATGCCATCTTTAAACTCCCGTCCCTCCAGTACCAGGGTCATCAAATTGGCACCACCATTGAGAGTTCTCCAGTTCCGGCTTAGCCGCTGTACGATCTTGAATACCAGGTAAAGGGCGTTATCCCGCCGCCGCATTCGTTTGGCAGCATCGGTCCTCAGCCTCACGCCGCTGAAGATGGATTCTATTGGATTAGTAGTTCTCAGATGTATCCAATGCTCTTGAGGGTAATGGTAGAAGGTGATGAAGTCGTCCCAGTCCCTGAGCACTGTCTCCGCAGCCACTCGTTGGTCCCTGCCCATTAGTTCGGCGACATACCGGTCGCGCAGCTCTTCGCACTCTTTCTGCGTCGCAGCCTCGTACATCTCCCTCAGGCGCCGGCGTGCTTCTGTCTGATAGCGTTTCGGCAGTTTAGCCTGGACATTGGTTATACGATGGTTCCAGCACCGCTGATGCCCGGTGGTCGGGTAGACTTCATTCAGGGCAGCCCACAGACCGAGAGCACCATCACCGGTGGCAGTAAGCGGCGCTTCCAGTCCCCGGTTACGCAGATCCCGCAGCATCTCCGCCCAGCTCTCTTTACTCTCACGATAGCCCGGCTCCATCCCCAGCAACTCCTTCTCGCCATCCTCCCGCGCTCCCACAACGCAAAGGAGCGCCGTCTTCTCTTTCTCAAGTCCGGCACCGAGGTAAACCCCATCTTCCCAGGTATAGGCATACCGGTGTTCCCACAGTGGCCGCCTCCGCCAGGCTTCGTATTCCTTCCCCCAGCGTTCTTTGCGCCTCACAATGGCATTAGGTGATAATGCTGTCGTCTCTCCTACCAGCTCGCGAAATACCGGCTCGAAGTCTCCCGTCGCCAGCCCTTCCAGATAAAGCTTGGTAAATAATCTCTGCGTAGTTTCTGAGGCTCGCTCGTAACGCTTCACTATCTGAGACTGAAATCCCTGCGGCGATATCTCAGGAGGTACATCGGCTACCCTGGGTACTCGTACCTCAAGCGGACCCAGCCCAACCGTTATCTCCCGCGGTGGATGGTAACCATTCCGGTAGCCGCGAAACTGCTTGCTGCGCTGGTAGCGAAGCCTTTCCAGGAAGACGGTAACCTCCTCTTCTAACGCGGCCACCAGCATCTCCTGTGCTCCCTTCTGCACACATGCCTCCAGAGCATCTTGTATCTCGCCCCTCTGTTCTTCTTTTCTCCTTTTCTGGTATGATATTGCCAAGGCGTGTCCCTCCATTCTTTATTTTGTTTTTTTCTTACTGGAAAGATACGCCTTTCTTTATCAATGCGTCATCAATTTCCACAACTTCTTATATTAGCTCGAACTAAGAGAACTTATCCGTTCCGGGATGATAGACCGTATCGTTGTTTATAGTCTTGACCGATTATCCAGAGATCCGGTACACGGTGTTATCCTTATGCAAGAATTAGAAAAGCATGGTGTACTCTTGGAAGCTGCCACTGAGACCGTAGATAATTCGGAAGTGGGAAAACTTGTTTTCTATATTAAGGGCTATGCTGCCAAACTGGATGCCGAAAGAAGACGTGATGCTACCGGAAGAGGTAAGAAAGAACTACTCAAGAATGGTAAGTTGCCTCAAGGTACTGGTATCGGGATATATGGCTATCATTGGATAAAGGAACATAAGAAACGTGTACCACTGGAAAGAGAAGCTAAAGTAGTAAAGCGTATCTTTGAAATGGTCATTGCTGGTAATAGCTGTTTTAAAATTGCTAACATTCTTAACAGTGAAAGTATTCCCACGAAGTCAGGTAAGAAGTGGGAAGCACGTACCATAGCCAGAATAGTAAGTAATACTGCTTATATGGGAATAACATATTTTGGTAAAACATCAGGTAAGGAAAGAAAAGATAATTCCAAAGAATCATGGTATGCTCTCACTGATGTTACTCCCGCAATAATCAGTAAAGAATTATTTAATAGTGCTCAGGAAGCAATAGCCAGGTCTAAGGAACTTAATCCCGGTAAAGCAAAGCATGAGTATCCTTTAACCGGCTTTCTTGTCTGTGGTAAGTGTGGCAGTCCCTTGGTAGGAAGCTGTCTTCGGAAAGACTACCGTTATTATCATTGTCGTGGTACTTATTCTACAGTAAACAGAGAAAAGATATGTGATGCAAAATATATCAAGGCTGAATGGATAGAGAATATTGTCTGGGAAAAGGTAAAAGAAGTCCTCTCTCATCCTGATGTTCTCCTGGCTGAAGTGCGTAATCGCAAAGATACAGAGCAAGACCAATATTCCAGTGGTGCTCTTGACCAAGAAATAAAGACTCTTACCAGAAAGCTCAAAGGATATGCCGGACAAGAAAGAAGACTGATGAAGGCGTTTAAACTCGGCTTTACTCCTGACATTATCCTGGATGAAATGAACGAGACTAAAAAAGAGAAGGAAGCTGACCAGACAAGATTAGCCAGTCTTATTCAAACAAAAGAGAATATTCTCAAGCTGGAAGATTACGAGGAAAAGCTCAAAGAATTATGTGCTCGTATTGTCCCAGACCTGGATAACTGCACTAATGAAGACAAAAAAGATGCTTATAAATACCTTGACCTGAAGGTAACTGCTACACCTGAAGCAATAGATATTAAAGGTTATCTTGATCCCACTGTCTTTGATGCTCAGTCATGCGTACGCATGGCTAGTCATTCATCGGGATGAACACATGGGCGTGAAATCCGGAATTACGCAGTAAACGATATTGGACTCAGGGTGACACTCAGTCAGTCCAGAACGGGCACAGTCATAGCGCCATCAAGGAAAAAGAATACCCGGGCATTCTGCCCCTTCTTTTCCAGAGCATTATTAAGGGCAGTCTGTAACGAGTGATAAGGGTGGATAAAGATACTTTTTAGCAGCGCATCGGGAAGATCGGTAACTGCCCATACTTCCGACCAGCGATTCATCTCCGCCAGCTTGGCGGCTTTGTGATAACCCAGCTTATAACCCTGCTTAATGTAGTTAAAAACATCTTCCGGCTTACTACAGGAGCTTAACAAGCGGACAAAGGTATCATCACCGATACCACCGCGGCAGCAAGAAACGAGAATAATGATACCTCCTTCCTTAAGCGCCAGTTTACCGTGTTCCAGTGCTTTCTGGGACTGGTACAGGTCGATATCTAGGGGGGAGCGGGTAACCGTAACGACTATATCTGCTTTCTCCTTTACTTTTACCACAAAAACTTCCCGGGCATGTTCTACCGCAGCGTAAAAAGAATCATTGATATGACCGGCGGTCGTAGAATAAACCCGCTGGTGTTTGTCCAGTACCGTCATTACAGCAAAGATATTTTTCTCGCAAAAAGCCTGCAGAGCGTCGACCATATCTTCATGCACCGGATTCCCTTCCAGCGCCAGTGCCGCCGACTGTGGACTCATAGCATGGCTGTGATTCATTTCAATAGATTTAAAAGAGGAGATACCGGGGAAAAGCGATTTTCTCCCTCCGGTATAACCGGCAAAGTAATGCGGTTCCACGGAGCTAATGACAATCAGGTCTTTTGCTTCCATCGCCCGCCGGTTGACGGAAAGCGGCGTCTTGTTGCGGGATGTGCCGATAGAGACCAGGTCTGCATCGGCACGGGAGCTGTGGGCAAATATCTGTGTTTTATATTCCTCATAGAAACGACCAAATATCTGCCGGTATTCTGCTTCGGTAGGAGTAATATGGTTACCTGTCGCCACGAGAAACTTCGGATTTACCGGCCGGGCGACACGGAAGATATTCTCCAGTATACGAGCAGTGGGAGTGGGACGGGTGGCATCGTTCACAATAAAAAGCAAATCCCGGGCATTATTAATAAAATCCGCCAGGCTTCTCGAATTGAGTGGTGCGCTTATTCCCTGCCGGATTGATTCGTCGGCACCACCAATCGTTACATCATTACCAGTGAAAACACCGGCAACCCGGCTCTGCTCTATCTCTACAGAAAATATTTGTTTACCATAAGGTATTTCTACACGCATATCTTACCTCTACAGGTTTTAATTTATTCGTAGTTAACAGTTATTATCCCCTGTTGGAGACAGGGGCACGCTTTTGAGTTCTGCCTTTTGACCTATTATAGTTTGTGATATTCTTCCCTGGCGACCCGTATTTTTTCAGCGCCTTTATCTCTTCAGAAGTAAGTTTCCGGATCTCACCCGGTAACAATTCTCCGATAGTGAGAATATCCATACGAATTCGTTTGAGCTCACTTATCCGGTATCCCAGAGCAGCAAACATACGCCGCACCTGTCGTTTTTTTCCTTCGTGAATTGTGATGGAGTATTTAAGAGCAGAAGGACTTACTGTTTTTACCTTTGCCGGAGCAGTTTTTCCCTCCTCAATTTCCAAGCCATTCTCCAGTCTCATCTTTGCTTCCCCTGTGAGTGCCCTATTCAGCTGCACCAGGTACTCTTTCTCTCGTTCAAACTTGGGATGTGTCAAAAGATAAGTAAAATCGCCATCATTACTTAACAATATCAATCCGGTTGATTCTTTATCCAACCGCCCCACCGGATATAAACGCATACTTTGATATTTCCGGGGTAGAATATCTATTACTGTCTTATTACCTCTTTCATCTCTGGTAGTAGAGACAACCCCCTTCGGCTTGTTGAGCATCAGGTAAACCAGCTCTTCTTTTTCAGGAGAGATGCTTTTACCATCAATGGTAACTTTGTCCGTTCCCACCCCAACCGGTTGGAGGAAGCTGTTCACTACCTTACCGTTTATGGCAACTCTGCCTTCCTTTATAGCAGCAGTCATTTTCCTTCTCGAGCCGGCTCCTGAAGTAGTGAGGAATTTAATTAAAGGTTGCTCGGTCATGCTCTGCACCTTACAATGTCACAAATTACTTTTAGCGACGTATACTCTGTTTTGATAATAATATCATCTCCAATACTATTGTGGCGAGTTATGGCAATATGGGACATGGTATAAACAGTTACATCTGTTCATGAAGAGCTTACTACAGGCGGAGATGATAAATATAACGCATTTGGAATATAATAGCAGACCATAATCTGAGTATAGATGCGCTAAAGAATCTTAATTTATATTATCACTAACACGGTAGAAGAAAGAGACCAGCCATGGAATTCTATGAAACAGTGGAAACAAGAAGGACAATCCGGAAATTTACCCGTCCGGCTGCGGAGGACCAATTACTCCGTATTATACGTGCTGGTACTAAAGCTATGTCCGGATGAGATTGTCAGCCCTGGGCCAGAAGATATTTTTCGGCCGATTAACCTCTGGGAAATCATGGCCAGAGTCCGGGTGCTTACCCCACTTAAGAACATCACGGCAATATCCTGTCTCAGTTCATCCTCATATTGTTTACTCTGGGGAATGACCTGAGTCTGATACTTCCCTTCCCGGTCCCG
>DDXZ01000054.1 GCA_002347295.1 Dehalococcoidia bacterium UBA2247
CACACAATCTACTTGACAGTACCTCAGACGTTTGTGGAGAGCAAGCACCTGGCGGATGAGAAGATGCTGGATAGATTACAACCGATAGATAGTACTGTCAGAGAGATCTCAAGTGTCAGATGAAGTCGTGGCTAGTACACTCAAATATCCATTATCAATAGCTTATTCAGAGGTTTACTAGACTATTTCTAACTGAGCCCGGGTTCCTTTTCTAACTGCCATAACCCGAATCAGTGTACGCATTGCCTGAGCTACCCTGCCTTGCTTCCCAATTACTCTGCCTTTATCTTCTGGAGCAACCTCTAATTTAATTGTTACGACACCCTCTTCGGTCGTTTCGGTTACTATTACTTGATCGGGAGCATCAACGATTGATTTGGCAATATACTCTACTAGTTCTTTCATGTCATCTCCTTAGTATCGTGATTTAGGTACTTGCAGAATCCCCAGTCAGACCTTTGTGTCATCCACCTCCACTATTTTTGGTTGATCCGGTGTTTTCACAGAAAGTAATTTAGCAACACGTTCTGTAGGTTGTGCCCCCTTCTTAATCCACTCTCCAACTTTTTCTCTATCTATTACACAAGCAGGGGGATTAACCAGAGGATTATATGTGCCAATAGTTTCAATTACTTTCCCGGCAGTACTAACTTTAGAGTCAGATACTACTATACGATAACTTGGTGCTTTCTTTGCTCCGACACGACGTAACCTTATCTTTAACATAACTTATCTTTCACCTATTAATAGCAATATTTTTATTAAATCCTGAACTTACAAACTACTGTATCCTTATTTAGATGAAGATGCTTGATTCATTTGATTTAGCATTTTCATCAATCTTGACTTGCGACGAGCAGCATTATTAGGATGCAGTACACCTTTTCGCGCGGCAATATCCAATGACCGGGTTGCTTCTTTAACAGCAATCTGGGCATTATCAATATTTCCACCAATAATAGCAGCTCTCGCTTTACTAACATCAGTCTTAGTTAAGCTTTGAACCGGCTTATTATAACTTCTTTTACGTGCAGAAACACGCTGTGCCTTACGGGCTAATTTGACAGCGGGCATTATTACCTCCACTTATATTTATATTGAGCATGATATTACACTATGACTCACCATTTTGTCCAGCACTCCTTTTTATCGGCCTTCTATATAATAAATATTTAACCTATTTTCCATAATCATGATTCAAATATTAAGACGAGTAAGAACAAATAATCAAACGTAAAACTTATTTTTAATAACCATTTTAAAAATAAAAAGATAATTAAAACAATAATGATCGATTCAACTCCTTTTAGGAGGTAATTTTATTGACTTCTTTTTAAACTCTGAACTATACTTTATTGAGTTATATCTAGAAAAGGGGTTATTGCTGATACAATTTCCCGAGAACATTGTTTTTGAGAATTACAGTACTAATTTTTTTATTTTATTATGAAGATTGCCATTACCGGTAAAGGGGGCGTGGGGAAAACCCTACTGGCAGCTTTGCTGTCCAGGGCATTCAAAAAAGTTGGGTATTCCGTACTTGCCATAGATGCGGATCCCAATCCTAATCTTGCTGCAACTTTAGGTTTTCCCCATGCTGAAGAAATAACTCCTATCTCCGAAATGAAAGACTTAATCGAAGAAAGAACCGGAGTACCACCCGGTAAATCGGGAGCTTATTTTAAATTAAATCCCAAGGTAGATGACCTGCCCGAAAAATACTGGCGCGAACACGACGGTATTAAGTTAATGGTCATGGGTTATGTGAAAAGAGGCGGCAGTGGCTGTTACTGTTCGGAAAACACTATACTTCAGGCACTGGTGGCACATCTTTTACTCGCTCGAAATGAAGTTGTCATTATGGATATGGAAGCTGGCATAGAACATCTTAGCCGATCAACAGCAAGAGCAGTTGATAGCCTCATCATCGTAGTAGAACCAGGTAGACGTAGCATTGAAACAGCTTACCGCATTAAAACACTAGCCCGTGATATCGGATTACAGAATATTGTTGTTGTCGGCAATAGAATACGCAATCAGGCAGACCAAGAATTTCTCATTTCCAGTTTACCGGAATTCAATTTTATTGGTTTCATCCCCTATGATCAAGCAATAGTAGATGCAGATCTCGCCAATCTCCCTGTAGTAGCTGCCAGTTCTGATGTTATTGCAGCGGTACAAGCCATCTACATATCAATCGAAAATAATTATAAATCATCATCAGATATGAAATACCAAAAATCATGATACCAACAATATCAAATTTATTGAAGGGAGTTTTGTATGGCTTACGATATATCTAAAATGAAGGACTGGCAAATAGCCGAAGCGGCAGAAGAGAACATGCCCGGTCCCGATGAATGGCGAGAAAAACTAGGCCTTAAGAAAGACGAGGTTATCACCTACGGAAAAGTTTGCAAACTTGATTACATGAAACTTATGGACCGTCTTAAAAACAAAAAAGACGGTAAATATATTGAAGTTACCGCAGTGACACCAACTCCACTGGGAGAAGGAAAAACAACAACAACCATGGGTTTACTAGAAGGTCTGGGGAAACAGGGACTTAATGTTGGCGGTTGTATCCGTCAGCCTTCCGGTGGTCCTACAATGAATGTTAAAGGCACAGCAGCCGGTGGCGGTAATGCCATATTAATCCCTCATACTGAATTCTCCATGGGACTTACCGGAGATATCAATGATATTATGAACGCCCATAATTTAGCGATGGTTGCTTTAACTGCCAGAATGCAGCACGAGCGTAATTATGACGATGAGAAATTAATAAAACTGAGTAAAATGCGTCGTCTTGATATTGATCCTACACGTGTAGAAATGGGTTGGGTCATGGATTTCTGCGCACAGAGCCTGCGTAATATTGTTATCGGTTTGGGTGGTAAACGAGACGGTTTCACCATGCAATCAAAATTTGGTATTGCAGTTAGTTCCGAGCTCATGGCAATGCTATCAATTATTCGGGATCTGGCAGACCTGCGCGAAAGAATGAATAATATCACAGTAGCGTTTGATAAAAGTGGTAATCCTGTTACTGCAGCCGACCTCGAAGTAGCAGGTGCCATGACAGCATGGATGCATAACACAGTTAATCCCACATTAGCCTGTACTGCCGAATACCAGCCCTGCATGGTACACGCAGGGCCATTCGCCAATATTGCTGTAGGACAATCATCGGTTATTGGTGATAAATTAGGATTAAAAATGTTTGACTATCATGTCACTGAAAGTGGGTTTGCCGCTGATATCGGTTTTGAAAAATTCTGGAATGTTAAGAGCCGCTATAGTGGTCTAAAACCAAATGTTTCAGTACTGGTTGCTTCTATTCGTTCCTTGAAAATGCATGGCGGTGGCCCCACAGTAACACCGGGAGTCGCTTTACCTGAAGCTTATAGAAAATCCAATGTTGGTTTAGTAGAAAAAGGTTGCGCTAACATGCTTCATCACATTAATACTATCCGGGCTGCCGGGATTAATCCGGTAGTATGTATTAATAGTTTCCCCACAGATACTCCGGAAGAAGTTGCCGTAGTCCGCAAAGCAGCCGAAGCTGCCGGAGCACGTTGTGCTGTCTCTACTCATTTTGTTAATGGTGGTGATGGGGCTCAAGAACTTGCTGATGCAGTCAAAGAAGCCTGCAATGAAGAAAATAATTTTAAATTCCTTTACCCTAATGAAATGAAACTTCGCGCGAGAGTAGAAAAAATCGCCAGGGTGGTATATGGTGCAAGTGGCGTATCCTGGAGTGCTGAAGCCGAAGCAAAAGCAAAGGTCTTCGAATCCGACAAGAAATATGATGAATATGCCACAATGATGGTTAAAACACACTTGTCTCTATCTCACGACCCAAATCTGAAAGGTGTCCCCAAAGACTGGATATTACCTATTCGTGACATACTCATTTACTCAGGAGCAAAATTCCTCTGCCCAATGGCAGGAACCATTAGCCTTATGCCCGGGACTGGTTCTGACCCTGCTTTCCGTAAAGTTGATGTTGATGTCAAAACAGGAAGAGTAACCGGTATTCACGTAGTAGATTAATAATCAGGATTATACAAGTTGCCGAATAAAAGAAAAATTCATTTTGAACCTGGTAATATTGATGTCGTTGTTGATGAAGGCACGAATCTTCTTGATGCTGCGATTCGTGCCGGATTACGTCTTGTTGCTTCCTGCGGAGGTGCAGGCACTTGTGGTACCTGCAAAGTACTCATCAAAAAAGGCCAGGTCAAAAGCACACAGTCAGGGAAAATCTCACCGGAAGAATATAAACTGGGATTTAGACTTGCCTGTCAGAGTAAAATACTCAGTGATTTAGTAGTTCATATCCCTGTTGAATCCCTTCTGGATGATCAAAAACACAAGGAATCTGCTGTAAACAAACCACAGCAGCCTCTCGTTAGAGGATGGAAATTTAACCCTCCCCTTAAAAAATATTACCTTGATATGCCACAACCCACAATTACGGATAATATCAGTGATTTATCCAGAGTTTTAAGGAGTTTAAAACAGAGTTATCAACTGGATAACATTACTGTAGACTTCAGTATTATTAATAAATTATCCCGAGTATTACGCGCTGGTAAATGGAAAGCAACAGCAACAATCCTTGCTACGGAACTGGAATCAACCAGTATTTATAAAAATCAGCTAAATCTTATTAATATCGAATCCGGTGACACCACGAAAAAATCTTACTGCCTTGCTTTTGATATTGGTACTACAACTGTTAAAGGTCAGCTTCTTGATATCGGAAAAGGTACAGTAATCTCAGAAGAAATTAAACATAACGGACAGGCTGTTTATGGCTCTGACGTTGTTAGTCGCATCGCTTATTGTCAGAAACCGCAGGGTCTGGAAAAATTAAGAAAAGCCGTAACTGAAACTATAAATGAAATAATAACGGAATTACTGAAAAAAGGTAATATTAATAACCACGATATCAGCCATTTTGTGGTTGCCGGTAATACCACGATGTCTCAAATTTTTCTGGGAGTCGACCCGAAATATATTAGATTATCCCCCTATACTCCGACCATGACCTATGTTCCATCAGTAAAAGTTAACTCTATGGGTATTGATTTAGAGGAACATGTTTATCTTTATGTTCTCCCATCAGTATCCAGTTATGTTGGGGGTGACATAGTCGCCGGAGCAGTAGCCGCTGGAATACATCAGACAAAAAAATTAACTTTTTATATTGATATCGGTACTAATGGTGAAATCGTCATCGGTAATTCCAGCTGGATGGTTACCGCCGCTTGTTCTGCTGGTCCTGCTTTTGAAGGCGGTGAGATTAAACACGGTATGATTGCTACCAGCGGAGCGATAGAATATTTTGACATTAATCCACTTACTCTCGAACCAACTATCGGCACAATAGACAAACAAAAACCGAAGGGAATTTGCGGGTCAGGATTAATAAATATTGTCGCCGGATTACTTGAAACCGGTGTTATCAGCCAAAATGGAAAATTCCATACAGAGCCAGGTTCTCCCCGAATTAGAAAAGGAAATGACGGCTACGAATACGTTTTGGTATGGGCATCAGAAACACAAATCGGTAAAGATATAGTCATTACCGAGACCGATATCGATAATTTAATCAGGGCCAAAGCAGCAATGTATGCCGGATGTCAGACACTGGTAAAGAGTGTCGGATTAACCTGTGGCGATATTGAACAAGTGATTATTGCCGGAGCTTTTGGCAGCTATATTAATATTGAAAAAGCAATAACTATCGGATTACTTCCGGACCTACCGCGAGAAAGATTCATTTTTATTGGTAATGGTTCATTGATGGGAGCAAGATTAGCTTCGTTTTCTATCGGTATTATGAAAGATATCCGTAAAACAGCAAAAATTATGACTAATTTTGAATTCAGTGAAAACACAGAATTCATGAATAATTATATTGCCGCCCTGTTTTTACCACATACCAACGCCAGCGAATTTACTACTATTAATAACAGAATAATAAAAAAAACACAGTATATAACTTAGAAGGGAGCGTGCAACATGACCTTTTCTATTGCAGTTGCAGGAAAAGGTGGCAGTGGAAAAACTTCTACTACTACACTCATAATTCGATACTTAATAAAAAATAACTTAATGCCTGTTCTGGCTATTGATGCAGACGCCAATGCCAATCTTGGAGAGAGTATAGGACTAACAACAAAACATACTGTCGGCTCAATAATAGCATCCTTTAACGATGAAAAAATAAATATTCCGCCAGGAATGACCAAAGAAGCTTATCTTGAGTACAGAATGAATGAAACAATTGTAGAAAGCAAAGGATTGGACTTATTAACTATGGGACGCGGTGAAGGAGCCGAGTGTTACTGCTATCCCAACCTTATTTTAAGAAAATTTGCTGATTCACTAATGTCCAACTACAAATATGTTGTTATGGATAATGAAGCAGGCATGGAGCACCTCAGCCGCAGAACAACTAATAATATTGATGTACTATTACTCGTATCTAATCATTCTGTAAAAGGTATCCGTACCCTGGCACGAATAAAAAGTTTAGTTGACGAACTAAAACTAAATATCGGAAAATTACTTGTAATTATCAATATGGTTCCAGAAGAACTAGCACCTTCCGTTAAAATGGAATTAGAGAAAGTTAATCTGCAACCAGCAGTAATAATTCCTGTAGACGAAGCGCTAATCCAATATGATTTAGATTATAAATCACTTCTCGATATGCCGGATGATTCGATAGCCGTCCAGGCAGTTGACAAATTAATGAAAGATATTTTAAAAGCATAAATTAAAAAGTAAAATAATTCCTAAAAAGACAGGAGAGCATAATGCCAGCAGACATAATTGATGGAAAGAAAATTGCAGTAGAGATTCAAGATGAGTTAAAACAGCGAATAATTCAACTGCAAGGAAAAGGAGTAAACCCTAAATTAGTTGCTATTTTGGTAGGCGAAGACCCGGCATCACTTTCCTATCTACGTGGTATCGGGCGAAGTTGTACCAGTGTTGGTGTTCTTACCGATACGAAACAGCTGCCTGCTGATATTACACAAAAAGACCTTCTTAAAAATATTAATGAACTAAATAATGATTCTACAGTCCATGGTATTTTACTTCTTTTACCTTTACCGAAACACCTGAATACCCTTGTCGCAGAAAGTGCTATCTCTCCGGATAAGGATGTAGATGGAACTAACCCCATAAGTACAGGTAAATTATTGCTGGGAGAGGAAACTTTCTTTCCCTCAACACCATATGGTGTTCAGGAATTATTAATGCGTAGCGGACATAACCCTGATGGCAAGCATGTGGTTATCGTAGGACGCAGCAATATCGTAGGTAAACCATTAATGGGAATATTGATACAGAAACAAAAGGGGGCAAATGCTACTGTTACTGTTTGTCATACCGGCACCAAAGATCTCGCTGCTATAACACAGCAAGCTGATATCCTGGTTGCTGCCATTGGTCGGGCACAAGCTATTACTGCTAACATGATAAGAAGTAATACAATAGTTATCGACGTGGGAGTAAACCAGATAAAAGATGATTCTACCGGAAAATTCCGGCTGGTAGGCGATGTGGATTTCGAGACAGTAAAAGAAAAAGCCGGTGCAATAACTCCAGTTCCAGGAGGAACAGGACCTGTCACTTCTGTGATGCTAATGGTAAATACAGTTAAAGCTGCGGAGAAACTTTCTGGAAATTAAAAACCAAACACCGGAGGATAAATTCTATACATGACGGCAAAGATACTGGATGGGAGAAAATTTTCTGCTGAAATCAGAAGTGAACTAAAAGCAGAAACCTCCCGTCTCAAGGAAAAAGGGATTATACCCGGGCTCGCTGGTATTCTTGTAGGAGAAGACCCTGGCTCTGTAACATATGTCGGCTTAAAAAGCAAAGCCTGCAATGAGGTAGGTGTAGCCGAAATGATGTGTCATCTCCCCGCCGATATATCGGAGAATGACCTTTTAGCTAATATTCAAAAACTGAATAACGACCCAAAAGTGCATGGCATTTTTATTCAACTCCCCCTTCCCGCACATTTGTCGGAAGATAAAGCCCTCGCTGCTATTATCCCTGAGAAAGATATCGATGGATTTCATGCTCTAAATATTGGCCGGTCATGGTTAGGACAAAAAACTTTTATTCCGGCGGTGGCTATCGCCATACATGAAATACTTATCCGGGGAGGATATGATATCCGATATAAAAATGTCGTAATAGTAAATGTCGATAATATGGTTGGCAAGCCTCTGGCATCAATTTTAACACAGGATAAAGATGGAGCACGAGCTAATGTAACACTGTGTTACCCTGATACACCTGACTTATCTTCATATACCAGAAGAGCCGATATACTGGTGGTTTCAGTTAACAAACCAAAATTTGTTACGGAAGACATGGTAAGGCAGGGTGCCATTGTAATTGATTTTGGCTCAAACTGGATAGAAGATCCGGAGACAAATAAAAGAAAAACTGTTGGTGATGTGGAATTTGAAACAGTAAAAGAAAAAGCTGAAGCCATAACACCTGTACCCGGGGGAGTGGGCCCCATGCTTATTACCATGTTGATGTCAGAAACTGTCCGCGCTGCCAGGTTGTCTGCAGAATTAATTTAACGAGGAGTATACTGATGGAAAATACTATTGAGAATAAAAAGAATATTGCAAAAAAGGGGATTGAAATACTGGGACCAACATATGAAAAAGGGAAACCAGAAGGTGAAGAAGTGGGACAATGGCGGCAGAAATTAGCTACCCGTACAGAAAAACTAAAATATATCAAATTAAACGAGAGATATTAGGAGATAAGAAATACTCTCAGAATCAGTATGACCTGAATATTTTTAAATATAACAATGTTTTGGTAAGGGGGATAAAATGGCGTTAGATATTCCGAGAACAACTTATTCCGGTAAAATAAAAGAAATAACTCTGGGCAAAGGTAGTAAAGCAGTAACAGTGGGGGGAGAGACGTCGTATCCTTTATATCTCTTCGAGGGGACAATGCCTCATCTTCCCAGAATCGCTATGGAAGTTTGGGATTATGCCCCTGACGACTGGCCAGAGGCTGCTCTGGAACCATTTGCCGATGTTATTAACGATCCGGTTGCCTGGGCAAGAAAGTGTGTCAGCAATTACGGAGCAGAAATAATTTGTTTACAGCTCATGAGTATTGACCCGAACGGCATGAGCCGCGATGCCGATGAAGCCGCTCAAGTAGTAAAAAAGGTATCTGACGCATTGGATGTTCCTTTGATTGTCTGGGGAACTGCTAATCACGATAAAGACGTAGAGGTCCTTCGTAGAGTAGGCGAGCTATGTCAAGATAAAAATCTCATTATCGCTCCGGTGGAAGAAGGAGATTATAAAAAAATTGGCGCTATTGCTATAGCTTATAAGCATACTCTTATCGCCTCCTCACCAATAGATATTAACCTGGCCAAACAACTTAATATCTTGCTGGGAAATCTGGGTGTTCCCGATAATTTACTAATAATTGACCCTACTGTCAGTTGTATCGGTTATGGCCTGGAATATGCTTACTCGGTAATGGAAAGAATAAGAATGGCCGCATTAACACAACAAGATGAAAAGCTTCAATTTCCCATCATCTGTAATATTTCCAAAGAAGTGTGGAAATCAAAAGAGGCAAAATTAACAAAAGAAGAAAATCCTGAGATGGGAGATGCTAAAAAAAGAGGAATTCTGTTAGAAGCTATGTCTGCTACCGCATTATTACTCGCTGGGGCTGATATTCTTGTGATGCGACATCCGGATGCCATTAAATTGGTTAGGGAAACAATAACAGAATTAACTTCGGTATAAAATTTTACAATACGACTTATTAAAAGATATAATGATAATGATTACTAATAAATTAAATAAGGATAATAAGTAGTGTCCAGAAACTCGGAACAAAGAAAAGCTGTTTTAGCTGTTGTAAGAGGGACAACATGTCATCCCGACGCGGCATGGATATATGAACAGACTAGAAAAGAAATACCTAATATCAGTTTAGGTACAGTTTACCGTAATCTGAGACACCTGATAAATGATGGCGAAATTCTGGAGTTAGAGACTGGAAATTATAAGCGATATGATGGTAACATTCAAAACCATTATCATTTTAAATGCGCCAGATGTCATGAGATATACGATGTAGATTTGGAATTAGATAATGTGATTAATATTAATAACGAAGTCGCACATAAAACCGGTTTTATAGTAACTCATCATTATCTCGAATTCGGCGGTATTTGTAAGCGATGTCGTGAGACTTAAACTTATTTTTTGTTAAATTTTGACTTTATTTCACAAATCCGGAGAAAGGTTGATTAATATGGCAGAAAAAGAAATAAAAAGTATTGACCAGGCAACCAATGAGTTATTAGCAAAAGCATCAAAAGATGGAGTTAATACCGTATTTGACAGGGCAGAATCTACTCAGCCCTGTCCTATCGGGGCTGCCGGTAGTTGTTGTAAAAACTGCGCTATGGGTCCTTGCCGTATACCTGCCCCCAGGGCAGAAGAAACTCCTGAAGAAAAACTCCAGCGGAGAGGTCTCTGCGGAGCAACTGCAGAGACAATTGCAGCACGAAATTTTATCAGGATGATTGCCGGCGGAGCATCCGCCCATTCAGACCATGGGAGAGGAGTAGCAGAACTCTTTCTAGCTGTTGCCAGGGGAGAAGCTCCCGGTTATGAGATAAAAGACGAACAGAAATTGCTACAAGTCGCCCTGGATTGGGGTATTGAGATTAATGACCGTAGTAATAATGAAATCGCTATTGATATCGGCAATAAAGCCCTTGCTGCATATGGAAATCAAGAAGGTGAACTATTAACGGTAAGAAAAGCACCCCAAAAACGTCAGGAAATTTGGCGACGTCAGGGAATTATTCCACGTGGAATAGACCGGGAAATAGTAGAGATTATGCACCGAACACATATGGGAGTTGACCAGGATTATCATAGTCTACTTAAGCAGGGTGCCCGAGCCGCTATCGGGGATGGCTGGGGCGGCAGTATGATTGCTACTGAACTTCAAGATATTCTCTTCGGTACGCCAGCGCCTATTTTAGGAAGAGCAAACCTAGGTGTACTTGAGCAGGACCAGGTTAATCTTATTATTCATGGACATGAGCCCTTACTTTCTGAAATGATTGTGGCGGTAGCTCAAGAACCTGAAATGATAGAAGCAGCAAAAGCTAAAGGAGCAAAAGGAATAAATATCGCTGGTATGTGCTGTACCGCTAATGAGATATTAATGCGTCACGGTGTACCTATTGCCGGTAATTTTCTCCAGCAAGAATTAGCGATTGTTACTGGAGTCGTAGAAGCAATGGTAGTAGATGTCCAATGTATTATGCAAGCTCTTACTACAGTTGCAGAATGTTATCACACTAAAATCATTACCACATCACCTAAAGGAAGAATTCCCGGTGCTCTTCATATTGAATTTGATGAGCATGCTGCTCTGAATTCTGCCCGTGAAATAGTTATGGCTGCTATTGAAAATTTCCCGAACAGAAAAGGTAATACTTATATCCCTCAAATTCAAAGCGACCAGGTTGCCGGTTTTAGCTATGAAACAGTTAACTATCTGCTGGGGGGAATGTTCCGTGCCTCTATGCGCCCCTTAAATGATAATATAATAAATGGCCGGATTAGAGGCGTGGCCGGAGTCGTCGGCTGCAACAATGCCCGTGTTAAACATAATGAAGCACATATTGCAATGGTTAAGGAACTAATTAAGAACGATGTACTGGTGTTAACTACCGGTTGTAATGCTATTGCCTGTGCCGAAGCCGGTTTACTCCTTCCGGAAGCGGCTACTCAGTATGCTGGTGAAGGACTGGCATCTGTCTGTGAAACAGTAGGAATACCACCGGTAATTCATATGGGTTCCTGTGTTGATAATAGCCGTATTCTTATCGCCACCGCCGCCATGGTTAAGGACGGTGGATTAGGCGAAGACATCAGTGATTTACCTGTTGCCGGGGCCGCACCGGAGTGGATGAGTGAAAAAGCCATTTCCATCGGACAGTACTTCGTTGCCTCCGGTGTATATACCGTATTCGGTGTTACCTGGCCTACCATTGGTAGTAAAGAAGTTACTGATTATCTCTTCAAAGACATGGAACAAATGTACGGTGGTATGTGGGCATTTGAACCGGATCCCATTAAAGCAGCTCACATGATGATTGCCCATATTGACAAAAAGCGTAAAGCACTGGGTATCGACAAAGCCCGCGAAAGAGTACTTTTCGATATGGCGATGCGCCAGAAACTGGAAGCAATATAAATTTTTTATAAAGGATAACTGGGAGATATGATATGTCAAAAATAATCGCTTCGGCAGCAATTAGAGGTGCACATAAGATAGTTGACCAGACTGAAAAAAAGTGGCAGGAAGCAATGGATAAAAAAGGAGCCAACCAACCGGTTGGTTTTCCGAACACTGCCTATTATCTGCCTATCATTTACGGAATGTTAGGCACCAAAGTGGAAAAATTAGGTGATATGGAACAGGTGCTTAAAAAGTGCAAAGCGCTGCTTCCACCATTAGTAAAAGAAACACATCATCTGCCTTATCTTGCTCCGGCACTGGATGCTGGTATGGCCACATTTTTTGCAGAAGAACTACTCGAAGCAATCAGATATATGGAACATCCCGATTTTTATGTTACGGGTGAAGACCCATCTGTGAATAATCTCTGGTTAGGTGCTGCTGATGATGTTATTCTGAGAAAAAGAGGTGTCGAATTTGTTGATGGTACCGCCCCCGGTTTCGCAGCCATACTTGGCGCTGCACCAACCAATGAGATTGCCGTTAAAATAGCGCAAGAATGCCAGGAAAAAAATCTCTACGTTTTTATGGCAGCAGAAACCAATGGTAAGAGGTTCTCTGAACAATTACACGAGAGCGGAGTTCAGGTTGGCTGGCCCACACGTCTGGTTCCCTTTGGACCTGATGTCAGTGCTACTGTATTTGCTATGGGCTTTGCCACCAGGGCCGCTATGTCTTTCGGAGGTATTCAACCCGGGGAATATCGGAAAATTTTACTCTATAATAAAGACCGCGTTTTTGCTTTTGCCCTACCTATGGGATACGTTACAGAGGAATGGTATGCTAATGCGACAGGTGCCATCAACTGGGGTTTCCCTGTTATTGCGGACACTCCCATACCGGAAATTCTACCGACAGGTATCTGCACATATGAACATGTCGTGTCCAATATTCCTCATGACCAGTTAATAGCAAAAGCTGTCGAAGTACGAGGATTGAAGGTAACGGTATCCCAGATACCCATCCCTGTCTCTTACGGCCCTGCATTCGAGGGTGAGCGAGTAAGAGGAGAAGATATCTATCTGGAGTGTGGTGGTGGTAGAACCCCTATGGTGGAATGGGTAAGCACAAAGCGCATGGAAGAAGTGGAAGATGGTAAGGTAGAAGTAATCGGGCCTGAAATAAGTGACGTAACCGCTGGTACCAAATTACCTATGGCAATCACTGTTGAAGTAGCCGGGCGGCAGATGCAAGAAGATTATGAGCCTATTCTGGAACGTCAGATACATCACCTCATCAATTATGCTCAAGGTGTGATGCACATCGGGCAGAGAGATATTGCCTGGTTAAGAATAGGCAAACAAGCTGTAGATAAAGGCTTTAAAATTCAACACATCGGAGTAATTTTACATGCAAAACTACATCAGGACTTCGGCAGAATTTTTGATAAGTTACAGGTAAAAATTTACACCGAGTCTGATAAGGTGGATGACATAATTCAAAAAGCAAGAGCTTCTTATAAATTGCGAGACGCTCGTATTGAAGGTATGACCGATGAAGGTGTTGATACATATTATTCCTGTACTCTCTGTCAGTCTTTTGCTCCCAGTCATGTCTGTACGGTAACACCGGAAAGAACAGGTTTATGTGGTTCATATAACTGGATGGACTGTAAAGCATCATTCGAAATTAATCCTACGGGACCGAATCAGCCCATTAAGAAGGGCGAACTTATTGATACTAGGTATGGACGCTGGACAGGTGTCGATGAATTTGTGCAAAAGGCTTCCCGTGGAAAAATCGACCATTATTATGCTTATAGCATTGTCATGGACCCCATGACTACCTGCGGCTGCTGTGAATGTATCGCCGCAGTATTACCCATGTGTAATGGAATTATGACCGTAAATCGTGAGTTTACGGGAGATACTCCCTGTGGTATGAAATTTACTACTCTGGCAGGCACTATCGGTGGCGGTCTCAGTACACCAGGGTTTGTCGGTCATAGTAAATATAACATTGCTCAAAGAAAATATCTCATCGGAGATGGCGGATTATTAAGAATGGTCTGGATGCCCAAAATGCTCAAAGAAGAGATACGAGACCGGATCAATACCAGAGCAAAAGAAATGGGAATAGATAATTTTATTGACATGATTGCCGATGAGACAGTTGGCATAACAGAAGAAGCCATACTGCCTTTCCTGCAGGAAAAAAATCATCCTGCTCTGGCAATGGATCCCATATTAGGTTAGAAGGAGTTATAAAAATGGCGCTTACCGGAATAGCAATATTCAAACTATTACCTAAAAAAAATTGCGGTGAATGTGGAGTACCGACGTGCCTGGCATTCGCAATGAACCTGGCAGCAGGTAAAGCAGAACTAAGTGCCTGCCCATATGTTTCCGAAGAAGCTAAAGCGCAATTACAGGAAGCATCGGCACCTCCTATCAGAATAGTTACTATCGGTACAGGAGAACGCGCTTTTAAAGTTGGCGGAGAAACAGTCATGTTCCGCCACGAAAAACGTTTTGAGAATCCTCCCGGAATTGCTCTTTTGATAAAAGACAATATGGATAATACTGAAGTAGATGCGAGATTGGCCAGATTCAAACAACTCCAGTATGAGAGAGTTGGCCTTACGTTACGCCCGGAATTAATCGCAATTAAAAACGAATCGGGCGATAACGGTAAATTCGTAGAGATTATTAATAAAATCAAATCAAGCAGCGATTGCGGCATCATACTAATGAGCGATAATACGGACAATCTGGCAGCAGGCCTGCAAGTCTGTGCCGAACGTAAACCATTACTCTATGCCGCCACCAATGATAATCTGCAGAAAATTATAGATTTAGTGAAAAAGACACCTGCACCTGTTGTGGTGAAAGGTTCAAATTTGGATGAAGTCGCCGACCTTACCACAAAATTAACTGCGGCCGGAATTAACGACCTGATTATTGATTCCGGAGCAAAAGAAATCAAACGTGCTTTCGAAGACCAAATCATAATCAGAAGTGCTGCATTAAATAAGAAGTTCCGTCCTTTAGGATTCCCTACCATTGTTTTTCCGTTTGATATGACCGCTGACCCGATGAAAGAGGCTATATACGCATCCATCTTTGTGGCAAAATATGGCGGTATTATCGTACTCTCAGATTTTCAAGGTGAAAGTTTATTCCCGTTACTTGTAGAAAGATTAAACATCTATACTGACCCTCAACGTCCTCTGGCTACAACGGAAGGCATCTATGAGATAGGTAAACCAGATGACAAATCTCCTGTACTTATTACATCGAATTTTTCCTTGACATACTTCCTTGTATCCGGATATATCGAGACCAGCAAGGTATCTGCCTATCTCATGGTTAAAGATACGGAAGGCCTTTCTGTCATGACAGCATGGGCAGCAGGAAAATTTGTCGCTGATGTAATTGCTCCTTTCGTAAAAAAATCTAATGTCTGGGAAAAAGTAACACATCGCAAATTAATTATCCCCGGTTATGCTGCCGCCGAGAGCGGCGGATTAGAAGAAGAATTACCTGATTGGCAAATTCTTATCGGCCCACGTGACGGAGCGCATATCCCGGCATTTCTTAAGAACTGGAAGGCATAGGAGGATAACGTGATTCTTATCGGCGAAAATTTGAACATCATGTCCAAAACGCTTGGCCCGGCAATAAGGGAGAGAAATGCCAGACCGGTACAAGAAATGGCCATGGCGGAAACAGAAGCTGGAATCGACTATATTGACCTGAATATCGGACCGGCACGCAAAGCTGGCGACGAACTGATGAAATGGGTAGTAAATACTGTTCAAGAAGTTACTCATCTACCGTTATCACTCGATACCACAAATCCGATAGCAATGGAAGCCGGTTTGCAGGTCTGTAAAAATAAAACCCTCATGAATTCTATTTCCTTACAACCGGATAGATTAGCGGCAGAATTGCCCCTGGTAAAAAAACATAATTCCGAGATGATTGGACTATTGTGGGGAGTGGATGGGATGCCGCGTGATGCCAATGAAAGAGCGGCCCTTGCCGTTGATATTGTTTATCAGGCAAATGAAATGGGGATTTCTAACGAGGAAATCTGGATTGACCCGATAGCCAGCCCGGTATCAGTAGAAATAAATCAGGTGAAATCTTGTGTGGAATTCATGGGTATGCTATCAGAGATTGCTCCCGGATGTAAATCCACCGTAGGACTATCTAATATCTCCAATGGTACTCCGGATGCATTAAGACCTTATCTCAACCGGACTTATATGGTTATGCTGATGAGAAATGGTCTTTATTCTGCAATTGTAGACGCTTTTGACAGAGAGTTAATACAAATAGCAAAAGGAAAAAGACCAGAACTTGTTAAGCTAATTTATCAGGTTATGGATGGAGAGAATATAGGCGCTGCTTCTTTAAGCGCAGAAGAATTAAAATATGTAAAAACAGTGAAAGTACTTACCGGAGAGTCACTGTATTCTCACTCATGGCTCGAAATATGATAAACAGAAATCCAGGTGTATTAAATGGCTGATATTACAGTTACAATAAACGGAAATCAGATAACAGGACATGCAGGTATCACTATTCTAGAACTGGCTAAGGAAAATAGCATTGATATTCCTACTCTCTGTTACTGCCCTGATTTGCCACCTATGGGCGCATGCCGGCTATGCGTTGTAGAAGTAGCAGGTTCAAAAGCACTGGTGGGTTCATGCCACACACCAATCTCACAAGGAATGGTAATTCAAACACATTCGCCTAAAGTAATGGCCACCCGAAAGATAATAATCGAATTATTACTGGCCAGTCATAGCGGTTTCTGTACTGTCTGTGATAAATCTAATATCTGTGAACTACGTAAACTTGCTATGGATATGGACATCGGCCTTTCTCGTTTTCAGAGCAAGAAGCGTTATTTTCCGATAGAAGATATCAGCCCTTATATTACACGCGATCTTTCCAAATGTGTACTTTGTCGGCGCTGCTTACAAATATGTAACGAAGTGGCGAAGAAAAGGGTATTTGGTATAGGATATCGCGGATTTAACTCTAAAGTCATCGTGGATTTAGACCAACCCATTGACAAAGAAGTCTGCCGTGACTGCGGACTCTGCATCACTTCTTGTCCCACAGGTGCTTTAAGTAATCCGGCACAGATCGGTGAGGAAAAGAAGGGAACACCTCTGGTTATCCGAGGCTAATTGTTGAGAAATGGATTCGGAATAAGTATGAATAAAAGTGAGGAAACTATTTCAATATCAAATAATAACGGTGAAAATCTATTGGTACTGCTGGAGGAAGAACAAAGAAAATCAGGATATTTATCGCAGGAATTTATTACCGCTCTAGCACAATCATTAGATACACCCGTATCTGAAATCTACGGTGTAATAAGCTTTTATTCCTTCCTTTCAAATAAACTACAGGGACGAAATATAATTCGAATTTGCAAGAATTTACCCTGTTTTTTGAAAAACTCTGAATTAATAATAAAGTGTATTACACAGGAACTTGGCATCAAACCAGGTCAAACGACGCCTGATGGTAGATTTACGCTTGTTCTAACTAATTGTATCGGAGCCTGCGATAAGGCACCGGCCATGATGATTAATAATGATATTTACGGAGATTTAACTCCACAAAAAATAACAAAAATATTAGAGTCCTATAAGTAAAAAGTGTTTATTATTCAGCGAGGATAGTTTAGTGCCAGAAAAACATATTGTTCTAAGAAACTGCGGAGTTATTAATCCGGAAGACCTTACCTCTTACACGGCAAGAGGCGGTTTTCAGGCTTTAAAAAAAGCTCTGTCAATTGGGCCGGAACAAATTATTAAAGAAATAAAAGAATCAGGATTACGCGGAAGAGGGGGAGCAGGATTTCCCTGTGGGTTAAAATGGGAATTTACCAGAAACACAAAGGAACAAAGCAAATATCTCATCTGTAATGCCGATGAAGGTGAAGTTGGTACTTTCAAAGACCATTTTATTCTGGAGAACGACCCCTTTTCTTTGATCGAAGGTATCGCTATTGCTAGTTATGCCATCGGAGTAAAAAAATCATACATTTACTTGCGTGGTGAATACCATAATTTATCAGGTCGTCTGCAGAATGCCATTAATCAGGCAAAGGAAAATAAATTTCTTACTCACGTAAATATTGAAATCCGTGAAGGAGCGGGCGCTTACGTCTGTGGTGAAGAATCAGCACTAATGGATTCCATTGAAGGAAAACGCGGTGAGGCCCGTTTTAAACCACCTTTCCCCACTGATAAAGGATTATGGCAAAAACCAACTGTTATCAATAACGTTGAAACATTAATGAATATCCCTCAGATTATTCTTAATGGTGCCGCCTGGTTCAATCAGATAGGAACAGAGCGCAGTAAAGGAACAAAAGTATTTTCAGTAAGCGGTGATGTTGCCTGTCCCGGTGTTTATGAGCTTATCTTAGGCAGCTCACTGAAAGAACTATTAATTAATATTTCTCAGTCAGATAATATCAAGGTGGTTCAGATAGGGGGAGCAACAGGCAGACTTGTCCCCGGAACAGCAATAGATACACCACTCAGCTTTGAAAGTGTGCTCGGAGCCGGCTCCATAACCGTATTTAATGAAACACGCAATATCATGGATATCGTCTATCATACAATGGAATTTCTTGCTGAAGAATCATGCGGTAAATGCACTCCCTGTCGAGAAGGAACCGAGGTCATGAAGTTAATCATCGATAAATTCCGCTGCGGTAATGGCACACAACATGATATGCAATTATTAACTGAACTATCCAGCGCCATGTCGCTGGCTTCTCTTTGTGGGCTAGGACAGGCAGCACCTAATGTTATCACAGATAGTATGCAATACTTCAGAGATGTTTATGAAAGCCTGATTCCAGCAAATTTAAGGGGTGTTAAAGCATGAAAACCATTACAGAACAAAAACCCTTAGCGGAAATACTAGAACTGCTAAAGGACCATAAAAAAATATATATTACAGGTTGTGGAACATGTGCTACTACCTGTCATACCGGTGGAAAAGCAGAAGTTCTGGCAATGAAGAAAGAACTGGAAGCAGCAGGTAAAGAAGTTACCGGGTGGATGGTAATTCCTACATCTTGCGACATATTAACAAAATATGCCATCATGGACAGCATTGAGCAGATAAATAAAGCTGATGCTATACTGGCAATGAGTTGCGGACTGGGAATACAAACAGTTGCTGCCTTTAGTAACAAACCGGTTTATCCCGCTTTAAATACACTCTTTATCGGCTGGGAAGAGCATCCCGGACATTTTATTGAAATATGTTCTCAGTGTGGTGATTGCGCTATCGGCATCACTACCGGTATTTGTCCGGTAACACGCTGCGCTAAAGGCATGCTCAGCGGACCCTGTGGTGGAGCTAAAGACGGTAAGTGCGAACAAAAACCGGAACACGACTGTGCCTGGGTTTTAATATACAACCGCTTAAAAGAATTAAATATGCTGGACAAACTTAAGGAAATTCCCGCACCCAAAAATTATAGCAAGGCAAAAATACCACGTCAGGTAGATATCGTTCAATAATACCTGACAGTTGATGGATAAGGAAAGGTTAAAATGAGTCTGAAACAAGCCTTTGAATCCGGGAAATTTGTTATCACGACAGAAGTCGGCCCATTAAAAGGGACTGATACCACGGAGCTGGCCGAAGTAGCAGAAATATTACGGGGAAGAGTTGATGCCGCTAATGCTACTGACCAGCAAAGTTCCGTGATGCGATTAGGCTCCATGGTTACCTGTTATCTGCTACAGCAGCATGGACTGGAATCCGTAATACAAATGACCTGCCGGGACCGGAACCGTATCGCTCTCCAATCAGACCTGTTAAGTGCCTGGGTTATGGGTATTAAAAACGTACTTGCTCTCACCGGTGATGTACCGGAACTGGGGGATCATCCTCAGGCTAAATCAGTTTATGACCTCGATTCCGTGCAATTACTCGGTGTTATTAGTAAATTAAACGAAGGTACTGATATGGTGGGTAATGAACTGAAAGGTAAACCAGACTTTTTTGCTGGAGCGGTGGTTAACCCTGGAGCTGATACTGAGGCTAGTTTTGAACTTCAGATTATTAAGATGGAGAAAAAAATAAAAGCAGGCGCAAAATTTTTCCAGACTCAGGCAGTATATGAACCGGAAAAATTTTACAAATTTATGAAGCGAGTGGAACAATTTCACGTCCCCGTTATGGCAGGTATTATTCCGCTGAAATCCGTGGGAATGGCACGTTTTATGAATAAAAATGTTGCCGGTGTTTTTGTGCCTGATTCATTAATTCAACAAATGGCGGCGGCGACAGATAAAACTCAGACAGGATTACAAATTACAGCAGACCTTATCAAACAACTAAAGGATGTCTGCCAGGGTGTACATATTATGGCTATTGGTTGGGAGAAAAAAGTTCCTCAAATATTGGATATCGCGGGATTATAAAACTGCTTCTCTCCGTATATCACAATAACATGAAAAATGAACATGTCCCTTTAATATTACCGGAAATAAAAGGCTATGACCAGGCCTACGAACTGGCATATACCATAGCTAGGGAAAAACTAGCTACCACCGGTGACATCGTCGAACAATGTTACAGGAGTGCCACACAATACCAGAAGATAAATTCACAGGCAAATATCATTGTCCGGTACCTGAACCAGTCGTATACCATCTCACTTCCTGACATTACTATTTTACTATCGGATAGCAGCAGCTCTGTATCTATAAAAGACAAACTACTTATTCTGCACTATTTTAATACAGCTAAAGGAACACCTCTAAGCAACAGGCTAATTACCTTCCAGGAATTACCGGAGGGAACAGTATATTTTCCCACTTTTTCCAAGAGAACAATAATACCATTAGTCAATTATTTTGGTAATAATCCACAACTTTTATTTGAAACTGGCAGAATCTTGGGCGGACAGAAAAAAGACACCGGAGATGCAGCAATCAAAATTATCGCTTTCCCGAGAGTACCGGTGACTATTGTAATCTGGAAAGGTGATTCCGAATTGCCGGCTACCGGTAACATACTATTCGATTCAAGCATCACAGATTACTTACCAACAGAAGACATAATTGTACTGAGTGAAACTATTACATGGAAACTAATTCGTTCATCCGGCAATAGTAAATAGTCATCTCATCTCTCATCATCAGAATAATAATATTCCCAGAGCAGATAATTTATATTTTCCGGCCCAGGCGATGTTTTTCCCACTCCGGAGGATATTTACGATTCAATATATTCCAGAAACTACGATTAGTCAGCGCACCACGACTTTGTTTCACAAATCCATTGCAATCAATAACAGAATATGAATATCCTTTTTTCAGGACCTCTTTCATAATATCTTCTACCAGACCACCATCATCCATCACGGGATAAAACGCCTGATAGATGGATATCGGTCCAAGTTCCTTTTCTATTCTTTCCAGCTGTTTATTATTAGTAATCTCAATCTGGCAGATATCCAGGTGTTTTACCCCGATATCTTCAATAATAGGCAGCATTTCCATTAGTTTGTCACGATGTGGTGGCCAGGCAGGAACTTCTATCGTCACTGTTGGAATATGCTGAACTGCCAACTTTATATTATTGTAGACTTCCTGCGAAAATTAGATGCCGAAGGATGGACGCGGATTTCATCGATTCCTATTTCTTTTGAAACATTAATTACTATATGCTGGGAACTCCATGAGCAGGGTATTCCCATGACCCCTATTGCTCAAAGAATGGACAAACACCGGGAAACGATAAGCATCTGGATACATGTCCGCAAAACGCATGGTTTACTGGAATTCTTGAATAGTTATGCACAAGCCAAAAAGGGAGAGCGTAAGAGAAGACAGGTAGACCCACTCATTTTAAACGCCGGATATGGGATATCAGAGAGTGAGAATATGATTGTTGCGGACAAAAAATCCAGTACTTTCTTGAGCATGATTATGGCATTCCCTTATCTGTTCCCAGGATTTATGAAATCCTGCCTGAGAAATATGTTCTTCGTTCTAAATGGAAAAGAATAAAGTGCGTGGGATTTTACCGGTAGCCTCTCATTCCAGGGAGGTAATACAGATGGACACGATAGACTTTGGCGAGCTTTATGTCTTTACAGTGGGTAGATATCTTCAGTAAAGAAGCCGATATTCTGTTAGCACCCCAGCTTACGGCAAGGTATGGCTGTGAATTCCTCTACCCAAGCAGGGAGAGAAGGTTTGATAAGCATGTCCACTTACTCCAGACTGATGGCGGCTCAGAGTTTAAAGCTGAATTTAAGACTGAAGTAAGTTTATTTTGTGATCGCCATCGTATTGCTCATCCATATTGTAAGAATGAACAATCATATATAGAAAGTTTTAACCGGACAGTGAGAAAAGAATGCTTGGGCTGGCAGACATATTGTATCCAGGACTTACCGGGGTGTCGGAACATGGTAGAATTATTTCTTAAGCGCTATATCATTACCATCGTCCTCATATGGGGCTGGGTATGATCCCTCCATTACTTAAGGAAAAGGAGTAAGAATGTCGGATATTTACGGAGAATTAAGCGGATTACGCATGGTTTGGTAATGATGAATTGTAGTTGATAGCTTTCTCGACTGCTACGGATTTGTGACCAAAGGGTAACCGCTCATCATGAGCGGCTATCTTATTCTGTTTATGATTACCTTTTTATCTAGGGGCAGGATTTGAGTTTAACCAGGGATTTAAACGGGAATAGAAAGTAGAATAATAAAAGCGGCACTTCAATGTCTTACCAATCTTAATAAGGCAGAATTCTGAACTTGAATGGTTAAATTACTGCGTAGTATTGTTTCTATTTATATTCTGTATAGTGTAATATTTAATAAATATTGACTAAATTAGATAATATTTGATAAATTTACATAAATATATTCTAAATAAAAATTTTTTAGGTGTCGAATGAAAAGGTTGATGACAATTAAAGAAGCTGCTGAGTATCTTAAGCTCAATCGGATGACGGTCTATTGATTGGCACAAAAACATAAAATCCCTGCTTTAAAGGTGAGGGGTCAGGCGTTTTAGCATGGAAATGCTGGACCAATGGTTGGTAAAACAAGCGTTAATAAGTAAAAAAGGACGTTCTCGTAATTGATGATGTTCTTGTGTGCGGTCTTATAGGGGATGTTTTAACCAGAGAAAACTATCAAGTAACTACAGCAAATAGTAAATAGTGGTGAAGATGCTTTACGGGAAATGGGAGAAAAACAATTTCCGCTGATATTTCTGGATTTAGTATTGCCTGGTATGGGGGTGTGGAAGTCTTCCGGGCGATAAAGGAAAAAGATGCGCAAACCACTGTGGTAATAATTACCGGATATGGAGATGCACCAGTAGCTTGAGAAGTCTTGGCTTTAGGTCTGTTATTTCCTTATTCGTAAGCCATTTGAGATAGCAGATTTGATGCATGTTCTTGATATTATAATAAAAACCAAACGTTGAAAATTCCTATTGGTGAGGAGCTTGTTATGCACGATTGTGAGGAGCGCAATAAGAGTTTCAGTGATAAATTGGTGGGGTTTTATTTCGACCGGATTTACAACCCCGTATATGATTCTACTACAGCTCAGTCCAGTGCTTATCGGAGCTTACAGAAAAGATCCATAAATAAATTTGAGTTTGAAGATGGAGACTCAATGCTGTGCGTGGGGGTGGGCACTGGAAATGAAATCCCTTGTCTTCTGCATAGAGAAAGAAGGATTGATATCGTGGGTGTGGATATGTCAGAGAGAGCATTGAAGAGGGCTTATCGCAAGGGGTTGGAGATGGGCAGAGAAATTAAACTACTTAATATGGATGCTCGTAAGCTCCAATTTCCTGATGAAAGCTTTGATAAAGTATTGTGTCTGCATGTTATGGATTTCATAGAGGATGATGAGGAAGCAACCAGAGAAATTCTTCGGGTGCTGAAAGGGAGAGGGCAATTCGTGATAACCTTCCCATTTAAGAGGGAGGGGATAGGGTTCGGAGTCAGCATAATGAAGGATAACCTGCATCAGAATATCAGTTCCCAAAAATATGGGAGAGCACTTTTGGAACTACTGGCACAGTTAGGGGTAGGTATTGTTTACCTACCCCTTCTCTTGCGGGCGAAGCAGAGGTCTTATTCCAGACAGAATCTAGAAATGGTGTTCGAGAAATTGATGCCTCATGATTTTCAGGTAGAAGAAGATGCGGTCTATATGGATTTCATAGTTTACGGCAGTAAGTAAGGGAGGAAATTTATGCTTCCAGAAGATGAATTCTTTCGCACTCATACCGAAGAGGAGATCTGGCAGAGATATTGTGGTTTTTTAGATTTGTCAGTTGATGAGTTTATGGAAATCCAGCAGCGTCTTTTGCTGGATCAGATAGACCTAGTGGCAAATAGTTTTCTAGGAAACAAAGTCATGAAGGGCAATAAACCCCGGAGTGTAGAAGAGTTCCGTCACATGGTGCCTTTAACTGTCTACCAGGATTATGAGCCCTATCTCAGTGAGCAAGACGAGGATGTTTTGGCTGAGAAGCCCATTGTGTGGGCTCACACATCTGGAAGAGGGGGAAAATTTAAGTGGATACCTTATACAGAACGTTTTCTTAAGAGTTGGAGTAGAAATGGTATAGCCGCATTGCTTCTTTCCTCCGCTTCGAGGAGGAATGAGATCAGGATATCACCAGGAGAACGTGTGCTTATAAACGTGCCGTCAAGACCATATTGCTCAGGGCTTATCGTTTTTCGTATGGCAGATGATTTTTCTTTTCGATTCTTACCGCCTCCTAAAGAAGCAGAGGAAATGGAATTCCAGGATAAGATAGAGGCAGCATTTAAGCTCGCGCTAAAGATGGGGGCAGATTTTGTGTTCTGCGCTATCAGTAGTACTTTATTAAAGGTTGGAGAGAATATTGGCCAGCAGAGTAATAAAATGAAATTCTCATCTTCTATGCTTCATCCATTAGTTATCTCCCGGTTACTTCGAGGTTGGTTACACAGTAAACAAGCAGGGAGGAGCAACCTGCTGCCTAGCGACCTCTGGTCGCTGAAGGGCATTTTCGCCGTTGGTGCGGATACCACAATCTACAAGAATAAAATCAAGGAGTACTGGGGTATAACGCCTCTGGAACTTTATGTATCTACCGAAGTAGTATTCACAGCCACCCAATCCTGGAACAAGAAGTGGTTGACCTTTTTCCCTAATAGTGCGTTTCTGGAGTTTATCCCTGAGGACGAATGGATCAAGAGCCAGGAGGATAAAAAGTACCAGCCAGCCACGGTGCTTATAAATGAAGTTGAAGAAGGCAAAATATATGAAATGGTAATGACCAGTTTCTACGGTATGCCTTTACTAAGATATCGGATAGGAGACCTGATAAAAATAGTATCCCTGAAGGATGATGAAACTGGTTGTAAGCTCCCCCAGATGGTTTTCCAGTCTCGCATTAATGATATTATTGATGTCTTTGGATATGCTCGCCTGGATGAGAAGACAGTCTGGCAGGCGATTGTCGATACCGGAGTTGAATATGTTGACTGGGTATTTCGTAAGGAGTTTGAGCATGGGAAGCCTGTCCTCCAACTTTATCTTGAACCAAAACCCAAGGAGAATATTACAGCGGCAAAATTAGCAGACTTGCTTCATGAACAACTTCAGCATGCCGATCCCTTCTATAAAGAAGTAGTTAGAGAGCTTGAAGTCCACCCATTGAGGGTAACACTTCTTACCCGGGGAGCATTTCAACGCTATTACGAAGAGAAGCGCAAAGCTGGAGCGGATCTGGCACATCTCAAACCACCCCATATGAGTGCATCTGATGATGCCGTTCAGATACTGGTTGGAGTAAATAGGGAGTAATAATGAATTTTTATCTCATTCTCCCAATTGTGGCTTCTGTTACCTGTTTTATCCTGGCTTTTCTGGTGCTGACTCAAAACGTCGGAAGATTATCTCATCGATTGTATTGGCTTTTTTCCTTCCTGCTAGCCTGTTGGGCGTTGTTCATTTTTTTCATGCGATCTAGTCCCGATCCTGAGCATGCTCTCCCGTGGGAACGAGCGGTGATGACGGCTTCTCTTTTTGCCTCGGTAGCATTTTTCCATTTTTGCTGTGTCTATACTGGCACAAGACTAAAAAAGTGGATTGTATTATCGATGTATCTATTAGTGGCTGCATACATAGCTATTGCACCAACCAGCCTAGTCGTACGTGGCATAAGTGAGGATATCTATGGGTTTCTCCCTTTACGGGGGCCTCTTTTCCTGCTCAATATAGGTGCTACGTACTTTTTTGCAGCACTGGGACTAATCGCTTTATTCAAGGCTTCCAGGTCTGCTACTTCTCCTGAGATTAAAAACCGCTTTGTCTATCTGGCTATCGGCATACTCTGTTTCTTTATCGGAGGGGCAACTGACATCATTTCCATAGTTAATATAACAACCATTCCACCGCTCGGACTTGTGGGTAATATACTGTTATGTCTTATCACTGCCATAGCCATTCTAAGATATCATCTCCTTGATATTCGACTCATAATTAAAAAGGGGTTGATTTATTTTGTTACTATTGGTTTATTGATGGCTTTTTATGCAGTAATACTTTTTAGTATTAGCCAGTATATGGAACATATGTGGGGAATTATTTACTGGCAAAATGCTTTGATTTTGTTAATTATTGCAATGGCATTATATCCGGTTTTTATGAAAAGTCGAGGTAGAGTAGATAGATGGTTTTATAGAGAGAAATATAATCATCTTGAGATTATTGAGCATTTCAGTGATGAAATTAAATCTACTATGGATTTAAATTTATTGGTATCGTCTTTACTTGATGTCGTAGTATCTGTACTTAAGAGTGAGAGAGCCTGTCTTATGTTGCCAGATACCACAGGGGCAAACTTTGTCCCGAGTGCGTGCCGTGGAATTAAGCTCAATTCATTACAGGGGTTGTCGGGGGATAGTGTTCTAGTTCTATGGTTGAGTCGCAACGATGGGTTTCTAAGTCGCCGGGATATAGATATCATCCCCCAATTTCGCGGTCTTACTTTTCGAGAGAGAGCAATGCTGGATGAGATGAAAATGAATCTCATTATCTCTTTAAAGAAGATGGATAAGTTGAGCGGTATCCTGATTTTGGGCGCCAAACTCTCAGAACAGGAGTACTCCGAAGATGACCTGATGATGCTGAGAGTGGTTTGTCGGCAAGCAGCCGTCTCACTGGATAATGCTCGGTTGTTTAAAGAAGTAGAGGATTCTTTGCTTGAGCTGAAAAGAGTGCAGGAACAGTTGGTGCGTTCGGAGCGTTCTATGGCTCTGGGAGAAATGGCAGCAGGTGTTGCCCATGATTTTAATAATATCCTGGCGGCTATTCTGGGGCGGGCGCAACTGGCTCTAGATGATGCTACTGATGAAAGAGTGAGAAAAGGGTTGAAAATTATTGAGCAGGCTGCACTGGATGGAGCAAAAACAGTACGGCGCTTACAAGATTTTACCAGAGTGAGAGCAGACCATCATTTTGAACTGGTAGACATAAATGAAGTAGTGAACAAAACACTGCAATTGGTAGAGCCACGGTTAAAAGAATACCGGGAAGCTAAAGGAAAGGCTATTGAATTGAATCTGTCATTAGGACAGGTTGAACCGGTAATGGGAGAGCAGGGAGAACTGGTAGAGGTTCTGGTAAATATAATAAATAATGGTATTGATGCTATTTCCGGCAGTGGCAGATTGGAAGTTTGCACGAGACAAGAAGGAAATAACGTAATAATCGCGGTCTCTGATACAGGTGCAGGTATTCCTGATAATGTTAAGAATAGGATTGGCGATCCGTATTTTAGTACCAAAGGCAGTTCCGGAATGGGACTGGGACTTAGCGTGGCTTATGGGATAATTAACCGGCATGGTGGAAGCATAAGTTTTGATAGTACTGTTGGGAAGGGAACAGTATTTTATATTAAACTTCCTGTTGTAAGCGAAGAAAAGGTACAGGAAGATTTCTCTGAAGTAGCGGAGGAAAAAAATGTTAATTCTGCGTTGTTATTTAAAAAGGCCAAGATACTGGTTGTTGATGATGATGAGAGAATCAGAGAATATTTAAAGATGACATTGTTACAATTGGGATACGAAGTGACTATTGCTGATAATGGTGAGCAGGGAATTACCAGGTTAAATGATGGTGATTATGACCTTGTTATCACTGATTTAGGTATGCCCAATGTTTCTGGTTGGGAAGTCGCTAAAGCTGTTAAGAAACAGGTTAGTGTTATTCCTGTTATTATGATTACTGGTTGGGGAGTTCAGATTGATATTGAAAAAGCCCGTTTGGATGGTGTTGACGAGGTCTTAACCAAACCATTTACCCGGGAGGGTTTGAATGAGTGCATAATAAGACTATTAAGTAGAGCTGATAGTAGGTCAGCATAATATTAAGGAGGTTGGAATGGGCAAAGGTAAGGTGCTGGTTGTTGATGACCAGTCTATAGTACGGGAAACTATTGAGGATATTTTAAATCGTGAGGGATATGACATTTCTTCTGCGAGCAGTGGAGAAGAAGCATTGGAGATGATGCATAAAGAGAAGTTTGATATATTACTATCTGATATTAAAATGCCGGGTATGAGTGGTTTAGAACTGGTGGAAAAAGCCCATCATGAAGTACCGGATGTAGTTTCGATATTGTTAACAGCTTATCCCAGTGTTGATAGTATTGACCAGGCAATAATAAGGTTGGGTGCGTTTGATTATCTTCTTAAACCTGTTCGTCGAGAGAAATTATGCAAAATTATTGCCCGGGCTATGGAGCAGAAAAAGAGTGTTTAAGTCTTACGAAAAAGTAGACATTATGAAAAATGATATGGCACATAAATAAATAATATAATATGCGGAGGCGTTGCCGGATATGGAACATTTGTGGTCATCATGGAGGTCTAGTTATATTGAATCAGCTAAACCTTCAGGATGTATTTTCTGTAATATTTTAAAGGAAAATAACGATGAGGAGAATTATATTCTTTACCGTGGTGTGAAGAATTTTGTGATGTTAAATCGCTATCCTTATAATCCCGGTCATTTAATGGTGATTCCTTATACACATATTAGTGCTCCTGAAGAAATGGATAAAGAAGAAAGAGAAGAGCATTACTGTATTGTAGCGGAGTCTGTGAAAATTCTAAAAGAAGTTTGGAAACCACAAGGATTTAATCTTGGGATGAATCTGGGGAAGGTAGGTGGAGCAGGTGTTGAACATCATATTCACACTCACATCGTGCCCAGGTGGGAGGGTGATACAAATTATATGTCTGTGATAGCTAATACCAGGGTAATATCGGCGGCATTACGGGATACTTATAACAGATTAAAACCGCCCTTTGATATTTTAAGTGAGAATAGATAGTTAAAACAATAAAAAACATTGTTATTTTTAATTTAAAGCTTATAAAATACAGAGTAAATGGGATAATTTCTGCTTGTGGTATAGATTTAATGATTAACCAGCCTGTTCTTATTCTTAATCAAAATTATGAACCGCTAAATGTTTGTTTGGCCAGGCGTGCGCTAGTACTTTTACTTCGTGGTAAAGCTGAAGTGGTAGAGAATGACTCTGGATATATTACGACCATAAATAATTCATTTCGTATTCCATCTGTTATTCGTCTTTGTTATATGATCAGGCGTCCTTATTTGAGAAAAAAATTGACCCGCATCGAGATATTCTATCGGGATGACTATACCTGTCAGTACTGTGGAAAAAAAACACATCACCTTACTCTTGACCACGTTATTCCCAAACATCGTGGTGGAAAACATAGTTGGGAAAATGTAGTTAGTTGTTGTGCCCACTGCAATCAACGTAAAGCCGGATTCACACCAGAAGAAGCAGGAATGAAATTAATTCAGACTCCGCGGTATCCGGGACACGACGGTTTTCGTATTCCCGTGCATTGTCTCAGGGAAAATAATGGATGGAGAAAGTTTATTCCTGAATTATCTTGACAATGACGCGATAATTACTATTTTCTTCTGTGCTGTTTTCTGGATTTAGCTGGTTTATTGTCACCTATTGTAATTTCGGATAGTTTGAATTGAGCTAGTGTTGTGTCCTCCAGTTTTACTGTGACCATTTCTTTTAAAGGATGCACTTCTACTACTTCTGCAACACCTTGAGGAGTTTGTATTTGCTGTTCAATTTGAGGGAGTTTATTATTAATTTCCCGGTAAAAATCATCCTCATATCTTAAACAACAGAGAAGTCTGCCACAAGCTCCTGATATTTTAGTTGGGTTGAGTGGTAAATTCTGTTCCTTAGCCATTTTAATAGAGAGAGGGTTGAAACTGGTAAGAAAAGTTGTACAGCATAGAGGAAAACCACAGATGCCAAATCCCCCTAGTATTTTGGCTTCATCACGTGGGCCAACCTGCCGTAATTCTACTTTCGTCTTAAAGGTAGAAGCTAATTCGCGTACCAGATTTCGGAAATCTATTCTATTCTCCGCCCGGAAATATATTGTTAGATGACTGCCATCCAGATTATATTTTGCTTTTAGAGGTTTCATTTGCGCATCAGATAATTCTTTTGACTCTTTAATAATGGTACGGCATTTTCCCAGGACTTGCTCCTCTTTATTCTCTAACTCTTTTATTCCATTGATATCAGTAATATCTGTCTTTCGTACTATACATTTGAGAGGTTCACTGATTTCATTAGCAATAACTTGTTCCGGAATGATGACGACTCGCGCAATATCGTTACCACTGGGTGTTTCAACAACTACATAGTCATCTATCTGTAAGTCGAGGTTACCTGAGGTATAGAAATATATTTTACCTGCTGGTTGGAATCGTATACCAATTATCTTTGCTTGTTCTGAAGGTATTTCAGACATATATATTATTCTCCTACTCTGGCTTGTGTAGATATATGAGCCGAGGGTATATTTAACATAAGTGATTCCAGCACCAGGCGTGAATTAGCATTTTGACTGAGATATTTACGTGTCGCCTGTATTTCTCGGATAAATATATCTATTTGCTGTGTCGTATAGTTAACCGCATGATTCACCAGTTCAGTCTTACGGTCAATATTGATAATAAGTTCCTGGTTTTTTTCTCTGATAAGGAAAAGGTCACGCCACCAATCTAACCAGAGGGTGAATATAATATTAATGGAACGGCGATTTTTATTAAACTCACTGGTGAGATGACTGGCGAAGTTCAAACGTCCTTCACGATTAGAATGGATTATTTCCACAAGAGTATTTAATATGTCCGTACGTTCGTTAAGGAATTTATCATTTTGTATTGCTGATAGTACTTGTCCCGGGCAGCCATGGGATATTCTTGCTAAAAATGCAGCTTGTTCAATATCCAGTTTATATTTTTCTATAAGGATATTTTCTAATTGTTTTAATGGAACAGGATTTAACTCAAGCCGCTGACAGCGCGATACAATCGTCGGGAGCACATCTCGTTCACTTGAAGCAAGAAGAATAATCACAATATGCGGTGGGGGCTCCTCTAATGTCTTAAGTAAAGTATTTGCCGCTTCTATGGATAGATTCTCAGCTCCATTTATAATGAATACTTTATATTTTCCTTCGTAAGGAGGGGTCTTCGCCATGCTCTGCAAATCATTTATATATTCGATACCGATTTTGACTTCTTGTTTTCTTTCTCCCTTACTTTCACTCTGCAGGTCAATGATATGGATATCAGGATGTTTGGCACTTTTAATTCTAAGACAGGTATAACAATTGCCGCAGGGAGGTTCATCTCCGGTGCAGTTTAGAGATTGAGCCAGGTCGAGTGCAAGTGTCATTTTCCCGATGCCAACCGGTCCCAGTAAGAGGTTTGCATGGGGCAATTGTCTGGTTTCTAGTTCATGTTTTAATAAGGTGATTACTCTGTCTTGTCCCAGTAACTGCCACATATTTTCATTGTATATCACGTATCATCATATCCTGCACAGTTTCGCGGCGTCTGATGGTACGTGCCTTACCTTTATTTACCATAATAATAGGTGGATAGGGGGAACATAAGGCTCCATCTTGAAAATAGGGGAACCAAGAAGGCAGTGTGAGTAACTGCAATATGCTAAATTATGTTCCCAACAGATTATTTACATAATCTACTGCATCCTGAACAGTTTTAATTTTTTCGACGTCTTCATCAGGGATTTCGATCTTTGTTTTAGCATCGCTAAATTCTTCTTCAAGTGCCATGACAAATTCTACTAAGTCCAGTGAATCGACATTCAGGTCATCAAGAAATGTTGCAGATGGGATAACATCCTTTTCATCAACGCCGAGTTGCTCGACGATAATATTTTTAATTCTTTCAAAAGTTGACGCCATATCTAAAACCTCCGGTATTTTCTTAATATTTTAATATCCGTACAGTTAGCTGCCTGTTTCGCATTCACATTTATTATATTGATTATGAACTGCTCCCAGAACTCCGTTGACGAACCTGGCTGAGTTGTCACTGCCGAATTTTTTGGCCAGTTCCACTGCTTCATTAATAGCTATTTTAGTCGGTACTTTATTATCAAGCAAAGATTCAAAGATTGCAAGACGTAATATATTTTTATCAATTGCTGATATTTGTGCTAATGGCCAGGCCGGGGCAAATTCTTGTATGATTGAATCGATTTTGGATTGATTAGAGATAACTCCCAGGACTAATTCACGAACGAAGAGATTTGCTTCCTGGCTCAGCGGTTGTGTTTCGGAAAGACGGGTTAAGATGCTTTCCGGGTCATGTTGAGTGTAATCAAATTCATAGAGAACTTGCAGGACGATACCTCTTGTTTTACGTCTTCCGTTTGTCATTGTTTATTTTGCTATCATATTAATGGGGGACACAACCCACACTCATAATTTGTACTTCGCGGGAAATGCGTTTAATAAGTCCACTGAGTACATTTCCCGGTCCTATTTCGATGAAGTTTGTTGTCCCACATTTAATCATATATTCAATAGAGCTTTGCCATTGGATACAATGACACAATTGTTTTACCAGTTCTTTTTTTATTTCTTCAGCTTTTATTAACGGTTGTGCTGACGTATTAGCTATAATGGGTATGGAAGCATCCTGAAAGGACAATGTGGCAATAAAAGAGGCGAGCTCATCACTTGCTCCCTTCATAACTCTACTATGGAAAGCGCCGGCAACATTTAGAGGAATAACACGTGGCGCCCTCTTATTTTTTGCTAGCTCTATTGCTTTTGTCAGAGACTCATTAGAACCGCTGATAACTATCTGCCCGGGACAGTTGTTGTTAGCTATTTCTGTTTCGGATTCACGGCATATTTCTTCTACGGTACTGGTATCTAAACCGATGACTGCTGCCATACCACTGGGGATTTTCTCTGATTCCCTTTGCATTAATTGTCCTCGTAGTTGTACCAGGTGTAGTGCATCTTTCAGGTTAAGGACATTTGCGGCAACAAGCGCTGAGTACTCGCCGAGACTATGCCCGGCAACAAAATCGGCCGGCGGGATATTTTTCTGGAGCACCCGGGACAGAGTTTTTAGATAGGCAATACTTATAGTTAATATAGCTGATTGAGCATAGTCAGTTCGATTTAATTTTTCTTGTGGGCCATGGAAGCAGAGTTGAGATAGGGAAAATCCCATAACATCATCACTTTCATCTAAGATAGCTTTAGCTTCCGGATAGTTATGATATAAGTCATATCCCATTCCCGACCATTGCGAACCCTGGCCAGGGAAAACGTAAGCCCATTTTCCTGTAGTTGTGTTTTCCATTTTTTTAACTCTATAAAAATGTACTGGGGAGACTGGATAATATTGCTTGTGCCTCGGCGATGATATCGTCAATTATTTTCTTCACCGGTTTGATATCTTTAATCATGCCAGATATTTGTCCCGCCATCATAGAGCCGTTCTCAACATCTCCATCGATGGTTGCTTTTTTCAAGCTGCCGGCGAGCACCATTTCCAATTCTTCCGGTGACACCCCATTCTTTATCATTTCCTGAAGTTGCTGGGTCATTCTATTTTCGAGACAACGTGCCGGGTGACCCAACTCTCTGCCAGTTACTACTGTTGCCCGGTCATTGGCTTCTATTATCTTCTGTTTGAAATTGGCATGGGCGATACACTCATCACTGCAAATAAATCGGGTACCCATCTGAATGCCCTGAGCTCCCAGTGCTAAAGCAGCGACAAGTCCACGTCCATCACAAAAACCGCCGGAAGCGATAACAGGTATTTTCAGTGCATCAACAACTTGTGGAATAAGAGGCAGAGTAGCTGTTTCACCTACATGTCCTCCCGCTTCCATTCCTTCGGCTACCACAGCGCTGGCTCCCATGCGTTCCAGACGTTTTCCGAGAGCAACACTGGGGATAACCGGGATTACCTTAATTCCTTTTTCTTTAAATGATGGAATAAAGGGACCGGGACTTCCGGCACCGGTAGTGACTACAGGTACATTTTCTTCTACTATTATCTGAGCCACGCTACTGGCATTAGGAGCCATAAGCATTATATTTACACCGAACGGCTTATTTGTCATCTCTTTGGTCCGGCGAATCCATTTACGCACTTCTTCAGATGGTGCGGCACCAGAGCCGATAATTCCTAATCCACCGGCATTTGAAACTGCAGAGACAAGCTCTGGAGTTGCTATCCATGCCATTGCTCCTTGGATAATCGGGTATTTGATGTTGAGCAGGTCGCAAATTGAAGTTTTCATGAAAACTCATGCCTCCGGTTTATCTTACTCATAAAATATATCTGCTTCAGGTTAATTAGTATTATAGTATTGCACTAACGCCCGGGATATATTTGTTCCAATATCTACAAATTAAGTATTTTCTTTAGTGGTTTTGCTATTACCGGCACTGATTACTTCTCTTCCATCATAGTAACCACAGGTAGGGCAAATGTGATGGCTCAGTTTAGTATTATGACAGTGCGGGCAAGATTCCAGCGCAGGCCTGGTTAATGCCAGATGACTTCTTCTCTCGCCTTGCCGTGCTTTGGCATATCTTCTTTTTGGTAAAGGTACCATGTTTTATATTTATCCTTTCTCAGTTAACTTAATATCTATATAATTAATTATATTTTACACTGGCATGGGCACTGGTTAAGATTTTTTCCACATTGTGGACATAATCCGGCACAATCAGGCTTGCACACAGGACTCATAGGAGTATTAAGTAAAGTATATTGACGTACTGCTTCTGTTAAATCCAGAATATGATGCTTATCTATGGTAAATCCTTCGACATCATTGGGAATAGAAACTTCAATACCGCTTCCTACATCAATAGCAGAAAAAAACTCCTCCTCTAAATTAATAGTAAGAGGATATTTAAATGAAATCAAGCAACGGCTGCAAACAAGCTCAGTTTCTGTAGTTAAAGTACCACGTACCAGAATACTTCTGTTCGTATGTATAAACTCTACTTTGCCTGAAACAGGCTGGTTAAAACCCCTTTCTTCAGGAGAATAATCTACTTCATAATTGCGTTTTGAACCAACAGATTCTTTTAATAACTGCGCTACATTATACTGCATCGGCTCTCCGATTTACATATATCGTCGATTATAGAAGACAATTTCTATTAGTGTCAAGGAAGAGTCTTGTCCCGCAATCCGTGGATTCTTTTTAC
>DDXZ01000041.1 GCA_002347295.1 Dehalococcoidia bacterium UBA2247
AGATGTGTATAAGAGACAGATTCCCGCTCGGAGGCGGGAATGACAATGGAAGACATTTCAAAATAATACACTACCTGATATCCCGGGAAGCTATTAACTTATTACTGCCCGTTAAATAATAACACCGCATTCTAACAAGAGCGGGAATTTGTGGAAGTAATACTTTTACTTATAACAATATTTTATTTCTGGATTAGATTTCCTGTACATCCTCCAAAACGGATATGTTCCATAATTATGTTATTAGTGCTATCATGTTTTACTGAACCAGACTCAGCAAGATAGTGATAGAGAGGAGTATCTAATAAGATTCAGGTCTGGAATAATATTAACCAAGAGATACACTAGCTCAGAATTTACCCCCCCCCCGACACATTCGCTGCTCCGGATTCTGAATTAATAATCTCTACTAGGAATATGACCCCGGAAAAAGTAAGGATTACCGTAGTAAATAATATAGAACTATGACATTACGTAAAAAAACTTTATTGACGGTTGTCTTTCTCTTCATCAGTCTTATTGCGATTTTCTTCTTCGTTTCCCATTCTATCCTCTCCGGTAATTTCGCCAGACAAGAACAACACGAGGTATCCGAAGATGTAGAACGCGTGATAAGTGCTTTAGATACCGAGCTATCTAATCTGCAAACCACCGCTATGGATTGGGCAGAATGGGATGATACCTATACTTTCGTTCAAGACAATAATCCGGAATACCAGGAGTCAAATCTGGGCTTAGATACCTTTTTGGGTCTTCGCTTAAACCTATTCATAATAACTGACTCTACCGGAAAAGTTATTTTCAGCAAAACTATTAATCTTGATGACAGAGAAGAAGTCACTCTCCCGGAAGGTATTAATAAATATATCTATGATAATGCCCCTGTGGTTAATCATACAGATATAAAAGATTCCATCAGCGGATTTATCCTCCTTTCTGAAGGACCGATGGTGCTGGCATCTAATCCCATCCTGACCAGTAAAGGTGAAGGCCCCATCCGCGGAACACTCATTATGGGACGATTTATCCAGCAGAGTGATATCGTAAGACTGGCAAAAATACCCTGGTACCTTTTACCTTACAGCCGGTAACTGATTCTTTATTGCCATCTGATTACCAGAAAGTATTTCCTTCCCTGATCCAGAATGAAAATACTATTTTACAGCCATTGAGTGACACCACTTACGCTGGTTACACCCTGATTAAAGATATATACGGACGGCCAATTGTTATATTACGCACAGAAACAGAACGAGATATTTACCGGGAAGGCCAATACGCTACATCATATCTTATGATCTCACTGGTTATAGTAGGATTAGTTTTTGCCGCTGGTACCATATTCCTCATGGAAAGACAGGTCTTGCTTCCCCTGACCAGGCTGGCAAAAAATATCAGTAATATCCGTATCAGTGGTGATATTTCGGAACGGATACCGGTAAACGGCAATGATGAGTTAGCTAATCTCGGGAATACCATTAACAGCATGCTTACCGCTTTACAGCAATCCGAGAGTAGCCTTTTAGAAAGCGAAGGTAGATTCCGCGACATTCTGGATCAAGCCAGTGATGGTATTGTCATTGTCCGGGATAAAACTATCAAATACACCAACCCTTATATTAGAAAAATGGTGGGCTATCCGGAAAAGTCAGATATGACCGGCGTCTCCATCACTTCCTACATCTGGCCTTCTGAACTCACCAGAGTAATGCAAGATTATCAGAAGCATCTGTCAGGAAATGCGGTACAAACGCCGTATGAAACTATACTAAAACATAGAAATGGTACCCCGATTTATGTTGAATGTACGGTGCGTGTTGCACCATATCAGGGAACTTTAGCAGAGTTTGTTTACATCAGAGATATTTCCGCAAATAAAAGAGCAAAACAGGAACTGGAAATGAGATCTGAGCTTCTTGACGCAGTATTGGACATCGTTATTCTCTGTGATCACTCCGGCAAAATCTTCTATATCAATAAAAAAGCGGTGGATTTAATTGGCTATAACATAGAAAAATTACTCACTATGAGTCTTATGGAATTACTACCGGCAGAAGAGCAACAATTATTACCACAGAATAACAGTTCTCTCAGAGAAAAAGGGGAAATAGTATTAGAAACTAGATTAAAAACAGAAGGCGGAGATATAATACCGGTTGAAATATTTGCCCGGTTAATAGAGTTAAGCAATAAGTCATTCATTCTTGTTATTATCCGTGATACCACCATCCACAAGAACGCACAGGAAGCATTACAGATGGAAAAAGAGAATTACCGTAATTCCCTCGATAATGCCCCTCTACCAACCACTATTGTGGATGATAATGAAGAAATATTATATGCCAATAAAGCGATGCTGCAATTCTATCAGATAAATAGCCTGACAGAATTGCAGCAAATACCGGCTATTCAACGCTACACTGCCCAGAGCTATAATCAATTCTTGAAAAGAAAGACCGACCGGTTAGCAGGAAAAGAAACCACTTCTAATTTTGAAATAGACCTCATTCGTAAAGATGGCTCAGTAAAACATATGATGGTTTACCGTAAGACTATTATCTGGGATGGGAAAAAAGAATATCAGAACATTTACCAGGATATTACGGAACGCAGTCACATTGAAAAACAATTACGCCAATCTTTTGATAAACAAATTGAACTGAGTAAAACACTGGCAGACAACATACAACGCCAGGAGCAATTTTACCGTGCTCTGGTACATGAATTAAAGACACCACTTACTTCAATTATTTCTTCCAGCAACTTAATCGCTTCCGAACTTAAAGAAGAACCCTGGCTCAGTCTTTCCAATAATATTCTTCGTAGCGCCAATCATCTGAATTCCCGAATCAACGAACTTTATGACCTGGCAAGAAGCGAAACTAATGCCCTGCAACTGGATTTACAGTTACTGGACCCGGTACTATTGATTAAAACGATAGTAGATGAGATGCATCCCCTTTTCTCAGATCGTAAACAAGTTCTGGCTCTGGATATGCCTGAATCTCTCCCTTATATCAAAGCGGATAGCGACCGCTTACGCCAGGTTATTTATAATCTTCTCGATAATGCCTCTAAATTTACTCCTGAAGGTGGCCGTATTACTATAAAGGCGATAGAAAAAGATGATAGCCTTACTGTTTCCGTGCATGACAGTGGGGTAGGCATCAGTAAAGAAAATCAGAAAAATCTCTTTACCCCTTATTACCGCAGCGAGGGCCCGCGCGAACGTGCCAGCGGTCTTGGTTTAGGCCTTTCTATCTGTAAAACTTTCATTGAATTACACGGTGGTAAAATCTGGGTCAACAGCCAGGAAGGTAAAGGAAGTACTTTCTCCTTCTCTATTCCTATAGAGAAAAAACCCCGGGAATAAGAATTTAACCGGAAATCTCGGTGGTGTATCATTTTCAATAAATTTCCCCATGGTCATTCCTGCATCCTCTTGTCATTCCCGACCGGGTGCCCTCTGGGTGCGAGGATCCAGGGTATTAGGGCAAAGACTAGTGTCTGCATAACAGGACCGTTGAAAAGATTAGTCTGCATTAAGAAACATAGTCTGCAGGGTAATGTTATCGTACTAACTCTGGATTCCCGCTCGGAGGCGGGAATGACAATAGAAG
>DDXZ01000064.1:0-142 GCA_002347295.1 Dehalococcoidia bacterium UBA2247
AAACTCCAGTGAGAATCCAGGGTTTATAAAGAACACATTACTTTTACAGTAACGATATTTAATGCTCGATTATTGCTAATCAAAATAGTAGTTAATACAGAGCAGAGTTTACTCTAACACCCTGGATCCTCGATCGGGTCGA
>DDXZ01000064.1:168-12068 GCA_002347295.1 Dehalococcoidia bacterium UBA2247
CGATAACATTACTTTGGAGATTACATTCCTTAATGCAGACTAATCTTTTTAACGGTCTTGTTATGCAGACAGTAGTCTTTACCCTTAATACCCTGGATCCTCAGGTCAAGCCTGAGGATGACAAAGAGAAAAACAGGGCAAGAATGACACCGATATTATTATCTATAAGGGAAATGCCTGCTTTATTTATGGAATAATCGTAAAATTAAGTTGATGACAATAGTCAGGATTATACTGATAACAATAGATGATACTAGCGGGAAATAAAAAGTGAAGTTTTCTTTACGGATAATGAAATCACCGGGCAGCTTTCCTAAAAAAGGGATTCTTGGCCCGAAGGTAAAGAGTAATCCCAGGATTACGAAAAAAATACCGATGATGATGAAACTTTTACCCAATTTCATCTGGTCCCATTATTACCATAGTAACGGTTCTGCTTCGGCCAGAACTCCTACCATTTCATCGGCGATTTTCTCTGCCTGGGGGCCGTATTCTTGCAGCAGACTTTCTTTGGCCCATATTGAGAAGAGATAACGCATACAACGACGCTCGTCACGCTGTGCCAGGAGAAATTCGGTATGTTCCCGATTGATACAAATCAGTTCCTGTGAAGGGTCATACCAGCTGCGGTAATTAGCGTTATCTGCCGGTGGGGAATAAAGCCTGATATGGGGAGCACGTGTTTCTATCTTTCTGGGAGGGAGTATCGGGCGGGACATGGGACATCCGGCTTGCACTTCCTCTTTTTCTTTCATGCGTGTTTCTGCTTTGTGGGCAAATGTTTCGCCCCGGTTGCTTCTTAATTCCGGCCGTACGAAATTCAAATCAGTGAGCAAACCACGTTCTCGATAGCGCAGGAAACGGTCAATCAGTTTTCCGGCACGGTTGAGGACAACATTAAAACGCTGCTCCTGTGACTCCGTACTGACTTTCATGATAAGTTCCCTGATATCCGGCTCCAGTTTTTGGAGTGCCGATACAAAGTCCTGATATGTTTTATCCTGTACCACAGTCGTTTTGTCCGCTGTGCGTGTTAACAAATCACAGCGGATGTAGCCTTCCAGCCGGTGGTCGGTCCAGGGCAATTTTTTAAAATCGTCAAGGTCGGTAAGAGAGCAGATGCGAGTACCGCCCCGTCCGTAGAGGCTGGTTGTGGCATCAGACATATCCCAGGGCAGAACATATAATTCCAGGAAAGCGGAACCGGAGTGTCCCAGTGATAATTTGGTGGAAATAATCCTCATACCACGGAAACGCTGGGGATTTATCTGCTCAAATTCATCATCATCAGAGATGGAAAGGTTGTAGAGATTCGCTTTAAGGTCACTGGTAAATTGCTGGCCGAGATAGTTTTTCAGGCGGTCTTTAGAAAGCTGGGCGGCTATTTCCGGAGAGATATTTTTTATGATGGCGACTGTACCACGGTCGCTATGCTGATGGGTGCGACATTGTTCTCTTATCTCGGCGCGCCCCTCTCTTAACCAGGCGCGCCGGAGAATCAGACAACTCGAAGGAAAGCCCTCCTTTGCGGTTGATGAGAGATGGAGTTCTTCTCCCAGTAGAGCAAAGGCCAGTATTCCAATACCCTGCTCTCCTCTGAGGGCAAGGTTAATTTTTTCTGAGTCACCGATATGCTGTAATACGAGGTGCATTTTATTCTGACTCATGCCGATGCCATTATCTCTTATGATAATGTTTTTCAGTATTTTTTTACCCTGGTCCTTAGCAGACGATTGATATTTAAGTTGTACGGAGATATGTCCGTCTTCTATTTTTGCTTGTTCGATAGCATCCGCCGCATTTTCTACGAATTGTTTTATCGCTTCGAGCGGATTCCGGCAAACATTAGCCAGTACTGCAAAGACTCCCGGCCCGGTATGTAGATTTATTCCTGCCATATTACACCTCCCATGCCAGAATGAAATGAATTAAACATCTTGAAATAGCCGCGGGCGGGAAAAATCCTGAGCTGTTTTTTGGTAAGCCGTATCCCAGGTAAATCCCTGCCGGCGATGACGGATAATCGATTTGACTTTCTCCACGTCTTCCTCCCGGTAATCCCGCACCTGACGTCGCTTTATCTGTATTATTACTGCCTGGAGAAAACCTTTTTTTTCCATATAACGGAGCTCATCTACAGAAGCTCCTGTTGTTCTACTCATTTGTGTAATACGCATATCGTGATATTTTTCATGATAAATTTCATGGAACTTTATACCATAATATGCCATCAGGCAGGGAAAATCAAATATTGCTTTGATAGTAGAGGTGAAAATAATTTTATAACTTAAAAGTCAAAACTTAAAAGTTAAAGATAATTCCACCTTTCCCGGGGATGGAGAAAGTAAATTTCACTGTCATTCCCGCCCCGTATCAGGTACGGGGTAAACTCCNNGGTGGTGTAATTATTCCTCTTCCTTTTGTCATTCCCGCCTCCGCGCGGGAATCCAGGGTATAAATAAACCTGAAATACCAAAATCCAAGCTCCAAACAAACACAAAATTATAAATTTATAATGACCAAATACTCCATCCATCATTCCGTGGTAAGCTTGTTCCGTACCTTGATACGGGATGGTAATCTGGTCGCGGACTCTACTGTCATTCTTACCCCGTATCAGGTACGGGATAAACTCCAGCGGGAATCCAGTTAAAGATATATCCAAAGTACTAAAGAAAATAAGGAAGCGCCCCGATAAACTCGGGGCGCTTCCTTAATAAGCTCGACAACCTGATTATTTAATCGCAAATGTCACACTAACTGTGGTCTCTATTTCCAACTCTCCGGAACTAATATAGGTGGTCGGTACACTAGCAGCGCCTTCTGCTTTGGCGTAACCTACATCGTAATTCCTTAGCGGACTGGGAAGATAACTGCTGCCTACCGCAATATATGTCGGCTTGTCCAGTGCTATTCCGGCGAGTTTAGCCACCTGAGTAGCTTTATTTATCGCATCCTGCATCGCTTTTTCTCTGGCTTCATTATAATAAGAAGTCGGATCTTCAATAGTAAAGCTGATATTATCTATTCTTGTGAGGTCGCCGCTGGCTAATGCTACTGCGTCTATAATACTACCCGCTTTATCTAACTGCCTTATTTTCACTACTACCGTATTGGTAACTCGATACTTTATTATCTCTTCCCGGTATTCTTCCGGTATCCAGCGGGTAACACGACTGATATTATAATAACTGGTCTGTATATCCTTCTCCGCAATACCCTGCTCTAACAATATTTTTCTAATCTCATCCATTGCCGCTACTGCTTTTTCCTGAGCAATAGCCACCGTTAACTCTTCTGCTTCTACTCCTAGAGTAAGCAATATCAAATCTGGTGCTGCCATTACTTTGCCTTCTCCCGTTACCCAGATGCCACTCTGAGCATTATTATCACCACTTAAGGATATCACACTCCCGGAAGGCAGAGTCACACTTGTTCCACCCCCCGCCTGAGAGGTGCATCCCAACACCGTAACCAGTGATAAAACCAGCACCACAGCAACTAACAATATTTTCTTCTTCATTTTATTTTCCCTTCCTTGACCATGTTTTTTATTCAGGGTGTCCTCACAACTATTTTATTACTTAACTTTTAATTTCTTCATCACTACAGGATAACCCTCTACCAATAAGACGTCAGGTAAACCAGTTTTGCTCAATCGATTGTGACCTCATATTACTTAAGGGTATAATTTGATAATCGACAAATGAGCAACTTGACTGATACAGCAGACATTAACTTGATACACCGGGCACGGGAAGGTGATAATGACAGCTTCGCCCGCCTGGTGGATAATTATACCACCCGCTCTTACCGTATCGCCTTCACTATACTGAAAAACAAACACGATGCGGAAGATGCTGTCCAGGAAGCTTTTATTACTGCTTACCGCTCCCTTAATAAACTGGAAAAAGAAGAATCCTTCGGTTCATGGCTCGCCCGCATTGTTACCAGCCGGTCTTATGATATCTTACGTCAGCGGAAACGTGATAATGTTACGCGAACCGGAGAAGACCCCGCACCAGAACTGGAGCAGGTGCCTTCCCGGCATGATTCTGCGGAAGCGGTGGAAAAATCAGTGGATATTCGCTGGGCAATTAACCGTCTCCCCGCAGACCACCGTCTTGCCATTACTCTACGCTACACCCGTGACGCCACCACAGATGAAATCGCATTTATTATGGAGCGTCCTGCTGGCACGGTACGCCGCATACTGAGCGAATCATACCACTTACTACGTCTATATCTTGAGGAGGAAAAACACCGTGAGGTGTGATGAGTTTCGCGAAAAAATATTTGCTTATTTCGAAGGTAGCTTAACTGAAAAAGAACAGCTATCTTTCTCGAGGCATCTGACAGAATGCGCGTCATGCCGTAAAGAATTGCAGTCTGCCCGGGAGATGGATTCTCTGCTGGCAGAAAAAATGCCGGCATACGCAGAGGAGATTATCCCTTCTCCGGATTTTGTCTCTCTTTTGCAAAACAGCAGGCCCTGGTATGCTCCGACAAAACCAATTTCCGGTGGTTTTCGGCAGTGGCTCTTTGCTCCCTGGCAAAGCCGCCGCATTGTTACCGCGGCTCTGTCACTGGCACTGGTAGTATCACTGGTGGTGCTTGTCCCTAGAGCATATTTCATACAAGAATCGAATATCACCGCTCCTGCCGGTAGTATTACCTCTCCAGAATCGGCAAAAAATAATGGTGGCGTGTTGTCTACCACCGGCAGTACCGAACCGGTTTTACGTACAGAGCAATCTACCACTCCCGCTGCGGAATCATTCGATTCTTCTAGCGGAGCAGTTCCGGAAGATACATTTACTACCGCCGCAACCCCGGGATTAATGTCTGTGCCCCCTACCCCCACGACTGATATCGCCGGAACTATTCTGCTCGATATCTCCGGTAATGGTACCGTTGCCTCCGCTCCTTTTGTCGTAAATACTTCACCCTGGCAATTGCAGTGGTCGGTAATCAACGGACCGGGTGATATTACCATTGAAATAATAGATGCTGATAGCAAAGCTATTCTGGGACAACTAGCCAATAACTTTGTCTCTTCCAATGTGCTTGCTAACAATACTACGGTATATAATCTGACAGGAAATTTATCTCTGCTTGTTACTGCCGATAGCACCACTGCCTGGCGGGTAAAGGTCATCCCCGCTTCTTAGATCAAATCTCTTATCCTCATTGAGTCTTTTTCTTGTCACTGGTATACTCTTACGCTATGGATAATCTGGTCAGCTTACCCCTTATATTTTCCACTGCTCTGGCAGTTAATCTTTCCGGAGCTCTCTCGCCGGGTCCATTACTGGTAGTAACGATTAATGAATCGGCCAGGAGAGGATTCTGGGCTGGCCCTCTTATTGTTCTGGGGCATATGCTTCCGGAGATAGTTATGGTAATTGCTCTCACCGGAGGTGCCGGCGAGATTATGAAAAGTGCTGTCGCTTCCCATATTATCTGGCTGGTTGGTGGATTTATTCTGCTTGCCATGGGTATTAATATCACCTGGAAAAACCGCCATGCTGTTCTAATTGCATCAGGAGATGGCACTTCACAAAAGACGGGAAGGCTAATCCTTACCGCCGTACTGGCCAGCATTTCCAACCCTTACTGGTTTATCTGGTGGGCTACTGCCGGAACTGCTTACGTTATCTGGGCGGCACAGATGGGGACTTCCGGAATAATCTTCTTTTTCGTGGGACATATTATGGCTGACCTTATCTGGTACACCATTGTTTCTTTTGCCATTTCCCGTGGCCGTAAAATCATGAATGATAAAGTGTACCGCGGATTAATGATAGGCAGCGGCAGTATTGTTATCGTCCTGGGCATATATTTCGCTATTTCCGGAATCAAATATTTCGTTAGCTAGTTCCCCCTGAAAAACGCCTGATGACCTGGCTGGCGGGCGTATTGTTCATGTTCTTAAATAATAACAGCCTCCCTTGTGCTTCTCTATTTATCCAATCCGGGAGGACTGCCAGAGGTTATGGGCAAATATTCTCTGACCGACCCACAAATATGGTGAGAAGATAGTGCTATCGGGAACGCGGTCGCCCAAATCAAGATGGCAGAAACGTTCATCATCAAGCAGCTTGTCCACCTTGGTCAACTCCTCGTTCATCTGAAAAAGCTCAGGGGGGTGGTAACACCGTCTCCCACAACGACGGGTTGTGCTGACTACCATTATCTATACGAAGCATTGGAGCTGCCTCCTTTGCCCCTATTTTATCAGCTTCGCTTACACTCATCTACGCTCGACTTTTTTCAGGGGGAACTATTTATCAATCGAGATGTTCCAGTACTGCTTTACTGGCTGGTTCTTTCCCTAGCAACACCATAGCAAAATGGTCGAATTTCTCCTTGGCCCTGGGGTCTATATCATGCCAGCGGACGAGAAATTCCTCTTCCATCATCCAGGTTCTTCGGAAAGATGCCGGGTCCTCAAATATGATAATTCCGTTATTGTATCCGATAACAATCACGTAATGACCATCATCATAGTCAACCTTCCAATCCTCCAGAGTCATATATCTTTCCGCCCACGCTTGCACGGCAACAATAACCGGGTAATTGTTATCTATATATTGCTTCACTACATCGAGAGAAACTCCTTTACTCGCGATAACTTGAAAACCATTTTTCTCCGCCACGGCAATCATATTTTTTACCGGAGTCCCATGATTATCCGCCTGCAACTCTCTCAGTAACTCGTCTTCACGAATATCTACACCGTAATAAGCCATGACAATCTGTAATGCTTTTGCTCCGCAGTCGAAATTAAATGTCTGCCTTCCAATTGGTATATCAATCATTCCTTCGGACTCCTGATTATCACATCTATCTGATAACTGCCGCCAATGTTCTTTCTATATTATATTTAATTACTGTCTATTATACCAGGCAGTATTACTTGTTTCTCCATACACTGGATCTACCCCGAAACAAATCTTCCCTGAAAATACTATTATATCTGCCCTTTCCTGTGCTTATTCAAATGTGTTAGCATATGTTTCATTGGTAGGTATCATCTTATGTTACCTGAAATTCTCTATGAACTTTTTCAATTAGTGACACCATTACCTTCTTATAATATTTCTCCAGATTCTGTTGCAGGGTGAGGTAACGCAAGTCCTGATTGGGACGGATAGTATTACTTACTTGTTCCCATTGTAAGAGTTCAGGTCGGATATCCGCAAGGTCAAAGGTACTATCAATGACTTCATAGAACTCCTCGGCATGGGTACGATTGACTCTTTCCACTGCTCCGTTCAGTTGGGATGGTAAAACAAAGAGTTTGCTCCTTTCGTTTTTGGCATTCCTCTTCGAATACCGATTGAAATTCACTACCACCAGTTTGTCTTTGCTCCCGCGGGGATATCATTCCCGTACCTTACGTACGGCTTCAATCTGTGCCAGAGTATAGGTTGGTTGGCGCACTCTCTTTGGACGGCAGGAACGGGTTTCCAGAATTTTGCGATGATGAGGATCATAACGTTTCTGCCAGTGATAAAAGGTCTGCGGCGATATCCCGAAATGCCGGCAAGTTAAGCGGGCGTTATGCTGATGATTCCGGTAGTAATCAAACCAGCTCAGTCTGACTTGCGCTTCTTTAGACAGATCAATTTCTAATCTGCTTAACTGATAGCTTCCTTGGGCGATGTTATATCTTATTTTCATGACACCATTATAGTGTCACTTATCTATCTGAACGAGATCACGGCTCTGTGTTTGAGCTTCCTTTTTCCGCAAACACTTTCGATATCATCTGGTCGGAAGGCGCCATTTTTATCATCGGATTTGAACAAGGTCTCCGAGAATGGAAACCTTTTCTCAAACTGGGTGGTTATCTTGTCCTCTCTGAGCTCGCCTGAATTACTCCGGATAGGCCGGATGAGATACAAAAATACCTGGAAGAAGAATATCCTTCTATCAAAAATAATGATGAAAATAGTGAAATTATCCGAAAAGCCGGGTATATCCTGGTTTCCCGCTTTATCCTACCGGAAAAAGTATGACAGAATGAGTTTTATCAACCTTTTCAGTCACAGTTAAATTTATTAAAAAAGAAATACGCCGGGAATAAAGAATTCCTGGAAATACTCTATGCCGTCAACAAGAGATTGATATGTATCAACAATACTCCCGTTTCTATGGCTAAAACAAATATCTATGATAAAATAGGAAATTTAGAATGATGGATTAAATAAATGGAAATAATACCTGGTGTATACTTTTTGGACAAAGTCAGGGGAAGCAATGTTTACCTTCTCGTAGATAAATGTTTAGCCATTATTGATACCGGAATCCCCGGAAACCATACCCGCATCATAAACTTTATCCGGGGATTAGGCAGAAACCCGGAGGAACTTATCCATATTATTTTAACACATGGGCATATTGATCATATCGGTAGCGCCGTGGAGTTGCAGCGTGCCACAGGAGCTAAAATAGTAGTTCATAAAGATGAACTGGTCTCTACTCCAAGTGGCAATTACGTTCTTGCCCCACATCCGGAAGAAATGCATGGATGGGCGGAGAGAATTATGAATCGACATGGCATGCTTAAATTTAGTCCTACTGATATAGCGGTTGAAGATGGACAGATATTGCCCTATTTGGGCGGTCTCAGTATTATTCATACACCCGGGCATACCCGTGGTAGCATGTGTTTGCTTCTCGAAAAGAGTGGTGTGCTTTTTGTTGGTGACACCATTATCAATAACAAAGACAGATTAAGTCGGCCAATACCCTTTCATACCGATAAAAATATATCAGAGCAATCTCTCCTGAAAATAACCGGGTATAATTTCACTATCTGTTGTTTTGGACATGGGCCTATCCTTAAGCAGGATGCTTATAAAAAAGTGAATAATTTAGTTCGAAGCTATCCTGATTCCTCATTATGGCGAAGAATAGTAAGAAACTTTGGTCTTCTGATAAAATTTTTCATTCGCTTATGGCACAAATAAAACCGGGAAAGAGCGGCATTCAGGTTGATGAAAAGAGCGGTATCAAAATTGCTATCTTACCCATCCCCGGCACATTCCTTGAATTAATCCAGCCCCTCGCCGGAAGTAAAAACCGTTTCTCTAAGCTTCTGGCAGAACGCGGCGAAGGACTCGGCTGGATCTGCTTTCATGAGGAAGATTACGATGACCGTGTTGCTACCCTCAAGAAAAATGGATTCTCTGTAGAAGAAGATATCGCCATCAGTTTCCCTGGCTACCAGTTCCGTGTTGCCGGGGTATCTCCGGAAAAGGCCGGGGGATTCTGGCTCGAATTTGCCAATAAAAAAGCCCTTCCTGATTTTCTTATCAAACATGAATTTTAGTCCTTACCTCGCCCCCTACGGAAGAGGATTGATAAGGGTAAATCTTTAACTTTTCAGTTATAGTTTTGACCCCCGTTCAGGCCAGGGGAATATTTTTTGAGATTAGACCTTTGAGTTATAATCATTCTTAAATCAAACCGCCTGTGTTTGAAATTTTTATTAAGGAGTCTCTCAATGAAAATAATTGGCGCAACCGGACAAAACGGCACCGGTAAAGATGAAGTCTTAAAATATATTCGCGCCCGATACGGCGTACCCTTTCTCGCTACGGGGGACGTCGTACGGGAAATTGCCGCCCGGGAAGGAATAGAATCAACCCGCAGCAATCTTCAAAAAATATCCGAGCGTTATTTCCGTGAGCACGGCCAGGGTTATTTCGTCCGTCTCGTCGCTGAGAAAATCAAGGAAAAAGGCTGGCCTGTTGCCGGAATTAGCGGTATTCGTTCTTTTGATGATGTGCAAATATTAAAAAATATTTTCGGTAAAGACTTTATTCTGATACATGTCTATATTACCAACCCTCATGTCCGCTATGAGCGCATGACTAAACGCGGGGAAGAACGTGACCCCCATAACTATGATGAATTCCTCCGTAACGATGCCGCTGAAGAATCTATCTTCCATATTAAAAAAGCGGAACAAAATGCCGATTATCTTATCAGCAATGACGGTTCATTGGATGACTTGCATCATACCCTTGACAAGCTCATTACAGAAAAAGGACTCTTAGAAAATATCTAGCCATCCCCTGTCATGCTGAAGATACGTAAGTATCTGTGAATATCTGGCAGGGTGGTGCTAGTAACTGATTGCTGACTGCTAAAAGCTATCTTTGACTTTTCCCTTATATCCGCTTCGTCTCGCTTACCCTTATCTGAGGCAAAGCTACCCCTTCCTGCTGAAACTTCGCTATCAATTTTTCCCTTATTTCGCAACGCAAATTCCAGGTATTCGGAGCATCCCAGCTCTTGCAGACTATCCGTAAAACCATCACCTTATCTGTAAAATCTGTCACTTGCACCCCGGCCAAACGCTCCTCGGTGGAAAACTCACTATTATTGACAATTTCCTGCGTCCATTTTTTCACCTTTTCTATATCACAGGTATAATCCACATAAAGCATTACCGCTCCCAGCAGCCAGGTATCCTTCATCGTCCAGTTCTGGATAACATCATTATTTATCTACTGTTCGGTACTACAATACGCTGGTTATCCCAGGTACGAATGACCGTATGCAGCAAAGTAATTTCTTCCACCGTACCAAAATCTCTCTGATATATTACCGCATCATTCAGGCGTATCGGCTGGGAAAAAGCCAGCGCTGTTCCCGCAATAAAATTACCTAGAGTCGATTGCGCCGCTAAACCAACAACAATACCTGCAACTCCTGCAGAAGCCAGCATTATCGTCCCGATATTCCTGATGGTGGGGAATTGATAGAGTATAAATATTAAGGCCAGAAAATAGATAAAACCATAGGTAATTCTGAGAAGCATGGACATCCTCGTCCTGATATTAACCACAGCTTCTCTATCACCCCGTCATACCCTCTTCACAATACGCCCTTCCCAGCGTAAAACAAAAAAACGTATGATCCCCGTGTTATCACCAGTGCTACCAGAATAATGATAACAATACTAATTATCCTGGAATAAACCGGGTGGTCTAATACCCACCGCATATTTTCTATAAAATTTTGCATATCTTGTTTTCTCCCCAAATAAGGTGCGTAATATATTCTGGGGGGTACTTGAAAGATAACCACATCCCAAAAAATTCTAAATGCACTGCCCGGATAGACAAAGCCGCATCCAACTTACTGCAACAATACCATCCCGGATCTTTGTTATAAGGTAATACCAGAAATATTTTTTAATTAAGAGAAAGGAATTACTCTATATTTTTACTTGAAAGGAGAACGTTTAAGTTCTACCCAGTCTCCGCGCCTTACGTACCCTTTTCTGCCGGGCAGTTGCCCTGCCCTTCACTCTTCGTGCACCGCGTAGTAACTTCATGGGGCACTCCTCTACTGACAAAACACTTGTCTTAAAATCATAATTATTATCTCATCACATATTATACGTGTTTCGCCACTATTGTTACAATCCGGCTATTACAGTTTCAACTAATCATGGTCGGTAACACAAAAATTCTTTGAAAAACAAATTTTATTGGAAAGAATAGTGATAGGCATTATAAACCTAGATTTCCCATATCAAGCCGGGGGTATAGACAGGTTTCTATGGTAAAATAGCCTCAAAAGCCCCTTGTTTAGCCACATTAGATGGGGCTAATTGGAGGAACCCAATGGGTGAAAAGACCAAGGAGACATTGAAGCTTCAATTCGATAAGCGGCTTAGGCTAGAGTTCCATGGGGCCAGGATTACCTCGGATGCAGGGTTGCTGGCCTGCCGAGAACTGGATGGAGCACTGGGATTGACGGAGATGGCACCGATCTATCTTCAAGAGACCCGTGGTGGCAGGAATGTGCAGCATGAGCTGGTGCCCCTGATACGGCAGTCAGTGTATAGCCGCTTGGCGGGATATGAAGACACCAAT
>DDXZ01000026.1 GCA_002347295.1 Dehalococcoidia bacterium UBA2247
GAGTTGATATGGGAAATCCCGGCTAATAAATCACCTTATCTGCAGCAACACTGGATTCTCACTGGAGTTTACCCCGTACCTGATACGGGGCAGAAATGACGGCGTAGTTTACTTTCTCTACCACCCCCACTGGATTCCCGCGTGCGCAGGAATGACAGCGAAGTTTACTTTCTCCACACCCGACAAGATTGCTTCGGCCATGCCTGAGGCTTCCTCGCAATGACGATAAGTACTGTATGTCATCCTCGACCCGATCGAGGAGCCAGAGTATTAAGATAAAGACTACTATCTGCATAACAGGACAGTTNNGGAGGCGGGAATGACAATAGAGACATTATACGATACGCCGCACACTAAAACTTACTGGGCTCCACCATTCTAAATTTACCAGCATTCTTAAAGACTTGCGACAAAATACAGTTGATGATAAATTTTAGTTATGAAAATTGTACGTTTTACTGCCAACAGGAAAACTCGTTATGGTATTGTAAAGGGTAAGTTCATTCAGGAAATTAAAGGGCGTCCCTTCCGTAAAATTACTCCCGGCGAACAACATTACCCGTTAGATAAAGTAAAAATCCTGGCACCCTGTCAACCCTCCAAGATAGTAGCTCTGGGAGTGAACTACCGCAGCCATGCCGATGAAGTGAGCTCGGATGTCCCGGAATCACCTTTACTCTTCCTTAAACCCGCCACAGCAGTGATTGGCCCCGAGGATAATATCCTCTACCCGCCCTCATCAAACAGGGTAGACTACGAAGCCGAACTCGGAGTGGTTATCAAAAAAACCGCATGGAAAATCGCAGCAAAAGACGCCCCGGATTACATCCTGGGATATACCTGCTTTAATGATGTTACCGCACGTGACCTGCAAAAAAGAGACGGACAATGGACTCGTGCCAAGGGATTCAACACCTTTGCGGCAATAGGTCCCTGGATAGAAACTAACCTCGACCCCTCCGGTCTCGATCTGGAAACACACCTGAACGGCGCAGTCAAACAAAAAGGAAACACACGCGACCTCGTCTTTACCGTACCGCAATTAATAGATTTTATCTCTCATATCATGACCCTCCTGCCGGGTGATGTTATCGCCACTGGCACACCGGGAGGTATCGGCCCTATGAATCCCGGCGATACCGTAGAAATAGTGATACCGGCTATCGGTATTCTGCGTAATTACATCGTTAAAGACGAAAAATAATTACCCTTTGCACCCTGACTATTCCGTTATCAGGACTACTCTGTTCAGTACATATTTATATTTGTCTTCCCTCCCGGACCAGAAATAAAACTGGGGGGAGGTATTTTAAAATAACATTTAGTGTTCCCGCTCCGATTGTGATATCATTTAGCACTAGTGAGAGAACGTTCGAAGTGTTCCTTGCGCAATTAAAGTAAAAACAATGGGGGTGAAGAGTGTCGAACAAGCGCTATTTTCAAATAAAAAACTTCGAATATACCTATGATGCTTTCAAGATAGGTCGGACCGGAGTTATTGCCTATATCTTTTCTGTTATTCCGGATAGTAATGAAAAATCTGCTTTTGTCATTAAGGTAATCTTCCCGGGACAAATCGTAAAACAATTGGGTGCCGCTATATCAGGAAGTCATCTTCTGATAGAATCAGCCAAACCTGTATTTCTTCGTCATGCCTTTAACCTCTTAAAAGAAGAGTTGGAAGTAGGCGATTTCAGCCATGTTCAAGATATTACCATCAGTAGTGATGACATATCTCAACTGAAGAAACCTCTACTCAAGCAATGTGATTTTCTGGAAATAGAAGATATGAAGCAAATTTGCACTGCCGAGAAACGACATGTACTCCCTACCACGACAGAAACGTGTCACTCCTGCATAATTCCGGAACCGCTATTCCGTTGCGCCAATTTACGTATTAAAAGTAACTGGGGCGAGAAGGATGACGAGGGTAAATGGCAAATTACCCCGGAATGTGTCTGCACCGCCGGCAACACCCTTCCGGGTGACCTGACCGATTGCCGGGGACTGCCCTGCTATACTCCTTTCAAGTTCTATCTTCCGGAAGAAGAGTAACTCCACGTTAACAAAACGCTGGCGACAACAATAGCTTCCCGTAGTTACGAATATGATATACTTTCCGAAAACGAGAATTTTATCAGAGAGGTGCAGTAAATAAATTTCCTTAACTAATATACTGCCAATATACCTTTATAACTGTAATTATGAATAGAAAAGTAGCAATAGTGACAGATACTATCTCCTCACTGCCCGAAGAAATGGCAGCAGAATATGGTATCACCGTCATACCGATACATATTATTATGGATGGTAAAGATTATCTGGATACAGAGATAAGTAAGGACTTATTCTATTCCTGGTTCGAGAACAATAAAGACAAAACCAGTCATCCCAGGACAGCAGCACCTAATATCGGAGAATTCCTGAATGTATTCCGCAATTTAAGCGAGAAATATCAGAACATTCTCTGCATCAATGTCACTTCGAAAATGGGTGGCGGTTACCGGGCAGCATTACAGGCAAAAGACATCATGCATGAAGAAATGCCCGGGGTAAATGTGGAGATACTTGATTCCTGTACCGAGCACGGCGCACAACTACTAATCGCCCTGGCAGCAGCACGCGCTGCTGCCAGCGGGAAAAGTTTACCTGAAGTCGTCGCAATAGCAAAGCAGATGATAGAAAAAGTAACCTTGCTCTATCTTCTGGATACAATGTACCATTTGACTGTAGGCGGTAGAACAGGTAAAGCAGATATATGGGAAAGTTCTCTACTCTCTTTAAAGCCGTTACTGGAAATCGATTATCATACCGGGGGAACTTTTGCCCCTCTGGGACGTTTTCGTACCCGGTCGCAGGGGATAGAGGAAATGCTCAATATCTTTAAGGAGAGAGTTGCGGACCAACCGGTACACGTGGTAATAACTCAGGGTAATGTCCCTGATGATGCCGAATATCTAAAAAACAGGATACAAGACCGGTTCCAGTGTCCGGAAATATATCTTACGGAGCCTTCTCTCGTAGCGGAAGTACACCAGGGACCCAAAGCACTCCGCCTGGGATTTTATTATGATAACACTTCAAATAACTTAAGGTAGGAGAATTATATGTCTCTTAATGAAAAACCAGTAAAAATTGCTCTCGATGCCATGGGGGGCGACTTCGCCCCGAAAGAAATTATCAAAGGTGCCCTGCTCGCAGTAGAACAGGGAGGCATGGAGATCACGCTTGTAGGAAACGATAACGTTAAAAATTTGCTTTCCACAGAGAACGGCGCCCACCCGGCAATACACTATGTTGCTGCTACCGAAGTAATTGAGGAAAGGGAGCCTCCCGCTTTTGCTGTTTTGCGTAAGCCCGACGCTTCGCTTGTCGTAGCAGCCCAGATGGTCAAATCCAGGACAGCAGATGCTCTGGTGAGCGCAGGCCCTACCGGAGCGCTGGTCGCCAGCGCTGTGAAGTGTATCGGCATGATTGAGGGGCTGCAACGCCCCGCTCTGGGTAATCCCATTGATGCCATAGCACCGCACACTATTCTCATTGACTGCGGGGCTAACCTGGATTGTAAACCGCAACAGTTGCTCTCCTTTGGCATTGCCGGCTCGGTTTATGCCAGGAAACTGCTTAATATTGAAAATCCCACCGTTGCTCTTCTGAATGTGGGTGGAGAAGAAGGAAAAGGCGGCTCTATTATGAAAGAAGCCTACCAGTTGCTTCAAGATAGCGGATTGAATTTCATCGGTTCTATTGAAGGCAACGAAGTTCTCAGTGAACGGGCGAACGTCGTAGTCTGTGACGGTTTTGTCGGAAATATACTCTTGAAATTCTATGAGAGTATCGGCCCTCGTGCCAGTACTTACGTTAAGAAAAAACTGGGCATACTGGGTAACCTGGGACCAGCGAAAAAAATGTCCCGGCAAATTTTCTCTTTGACCAACATGACCGAGACCGCCAGTATCGGCGCCGGACTACTCTGGGGTGTGGATGGTATTGCCATGAAAATACATGGTAATGCAAAGGCTCCACAGGTAGCCATAACGCTGGTACGTGCCCGGGATACCGTTCGCGCCGATGTGGTTACTTATCTCAAGGCAGAAATGGCAAAAATTAAACCTGTTTCTGATATAGAGACGGGAAAGAGTTAATAAGCCGTGACTGAAGAGTACGGATCAACTTTTACGGAGTTGAAATTCATCTATGAACTCCTGCTGGAGGGCAAAGATGACAGCGCAACAATATTCTCTTTCATTAAGGAAGATCCCGCTGATTTCATCTGCATTCTTCGTGAAATCATGCAAAGTAAAGACATCTCTGGTATTTGTCCTGCATGTAAGGACTGGTAAGAGATAAAATGGACCTGCAAAAACGGCTGGAGAAGAAAGCTCTTGATTCCGGAGCAGCCTATTTTGGAGTTGCCGACCTTAATTTGATAGGAGCAGGTGTCGTAACTCCTTATGAAGAGAACTTCCTTTCCCGCTACAAATTTGCCGTATCGATAGGAGTTGCTCTAAATAACAATCTCGTAGATGGAATCGCTGACGCCAATGAAGAAGCCCTGCGTCAATATTATTATCATGTTTACTCTGGTTTTATAGGCTTCCGCCACTTCGGGATGTCCTTCCCGGTCTGCCACGCGCGACATAACAAGATACATCCCCCCTTCAATACACTCACCGGTAAAATTCATTTTCAAGCCTTCCATCAACAAAATTAAGTAGTCTAAAGTAATTATATTATTTATTAAAACTGTTCCATATCTCACGACTAATGAAGTAGAGTTCCCTTTTGGTTGTTCTCCTTACCATTCTGTTGTAAGTTTGTCCCGTATTCGATACGGGAACGGAATCCAGAGGGGGGGGTGTAGGCTGGATACCGACTTTCGTTGGTATGGATTATTGTGATGATTTTAATATCAACCAAAAGGGAACTTCGCGGCTAATGGACTGTTGCTATAGCCTGATTAATCTGGTTAACTGGGCACGAGAATAGCCTGTCACCTTCAGGAGATAGCTTTTGATTAACCTTTTCCCTTCCTTTTGTAGTTTCGGGTAGCGAAATCGCTTCAACACCTCCTCAATCCAATTGTATTTTTCACGGGCATTTAACCCTCTGAACTTAACCTCTTGACTACCTTTAATAAAGCTTTTAACTTGTTCAAGTGTCTGTAGTTGCTCGTCGTTCATATTAAGTCTCATGTTCCAATCATAAACGAGACGTATCTACAAAGGCTCATTCTGTATTAGAAATCAATAACCCCTTCAGGCTCATCTTGTATTAGACAAGACTTCATAACGTTTCTGCCAGCGATAAAAGGTCTGCGGCGATATCCCGAAATGCCGGCAAGTTAAGCGAGCGTTATGCTGATGATTCCGGTAATAATCAAACCAGCTCAGTCTGACTTGCGCTTCTTTAGACAGATCAATTTCTAATCTGCTTAACTGATAGCTTCCTTTAACTATGTTATATCTTATTTTCATGACACCATTATAGTGTCACTTATCTATCTGAATGAGATCATCATTTGTAATAACTGGTATGTATATCAATGAATATATGGGGTAAGTGAATAACCCCCCAGCTTACTGGGGGGTTATTCACTTTACTGCGGCTTTCATCTCAGCCATAGCATTTTCCAGCGATTTCAGCTTTTCCAATATTTCGCTCAACATACAATAATTTCTATTGGCACACCCCTCGCAATTACCACCATAATTTTCATCTTTTAACGAGCAGTTATCCATTTCATCCTCCTGCTATTTTATAATGCAGACTAATACTCAATATGCCCTTTATATCCAGCCACGAGTTTTCATAGCATCAACAACACGTTGAATTGCAAGAACATAGGCTGCTTGCCGCATATTAATTTTGTATTCTCTGCTGGTATTAAACACAGACTGGTAAGCCCTCGTCATTCGTTTATCCAATCTCTCGCGGACTTCTGCTTCATCCCAGTAGTACATATAGGCATTCTGTACCATTTCAAAATATGAAACAGTAACACCGCCCGCATTACACAGGAAATCAGGAATAACATGAACACCGTTAGCATAGAGAATATCATCAGCATCCGGTGTAGTAGGACCATTAGCCAATTCCGCAAGAATCCTGGCTTTTATTTTACCGGCATTTTCCCGGGTGATAACACCTTCAATCGCCGCTGGTATCAAGACATCAACATCCATACTCAAAACATCTTCCGCAGATACTTTTTCCACCCCGGGAAGACTACACACTGAGCCGCTCTGTTGTTTGCAATCAAAAGCCTCTTTAGGATTAATACCATTTTCATTAAAGATGCCCCCCTTGCTATCACAGGTAGCTATTACCTTACAGCCGAACATTTCCTGACAAAGCCGGGCAGCAAAGTAACCGGCATTACCATAACCCTGTATCGCCACAGTAGCATTTTTAAGATTAATATTCAGATTTTTCGCTGCTTCACGGATAGTAAACATACCGCCGCGTGCTGTGGCATCGCTTCTCCCCGGAGAACCACCGATACAAAGGGGCTTGCCGGTAACAACGCCAAATTGTGATTTACCGGCAATAACAGAATATTCATCCATCATCCAGGCCATTATTTGCGGATTAGTATAGACATCAGGAGCCGGAATGTCTTTTTCCGGACCAATAAAAGAATAAATACTTCTAATATATGCGCGGCTTAATCTCTCCAGTTCACCAACAGACATTTCTTTAGGATTACAGATAATTCCACCCTTAGCTCCGCCAAGAGGCAGGTCAAGTAAAGAACATTTCCAGGTCATCCACGCCGCCAGTGCACGCACAGTATCAACGGTCTCTCCGGGATGGAAACGAATACCACCCTTACCCGGGCCACGAGCATCATTATATTGGATACGAAAACCCTGGAAAACTTTAAGCGAACCGTCATCCATGCGAACCGGTAAAGAAACGTGCAGTTCTCTCATCGGATGCTTCAACATTGTCGTTATTTCTGATGATAACCCCAATACTTCCGCACACTTGTCCACCTGCTTCTTCACTATTTCAAATGGATTATTTTCTTGCGCGATTATGCCATTACTCCGGGTTGCAATTGCCATTTACTTCTCTCCTTTAATAAATCTTCAAATCTGAACAGACTGGCATAATTCATAATAGTTGCCATGCTCTGGTTATCCGCTACAATACCAGCTTCCTGTACTGCCGCTACCGGATTCAATCCTCCCAAAATAACAATACCTATTTTGTTCGGGTCAACCGGAATTTCACATACCGGTTCGCCGGGATTACCTTTTTTAATTACCCCTGCTATGCCCGCTGATTTTAATCCTGCCAGCATTTGTTCTGCCGCTGATAGACAAATCGCAGGTATTTCCCTGAAATTTGCCAGAATTTCACCACTGCCACTATTAACGGCATCCCTGACAGAAGTCATCCGTGCCTTAATAAAAATTTCCGACGGGTCAAGTGAACAACCATCATAATTGATAATTTCTGTAAAACGCTTCGGCTTATAATTATTAAGTTGAAGAATTCCTCCAAAGCGTGAATCCATAGGGATACCTGCTTTAAGTAAAGCACCATTAATCACAATACTGCAGACAGTTACGAATCCAACTTTACCCTCTGGAACAATTACCTCACCGATTTTCTGACCGCTATAAGCGACTAAAACCATCTGGCTAATACCAAAACCATTTTCGAAAATCGGCTGCATTATCGGCAGTGCTTTTTCAAAATTTTCCCGGCTAAAAAAAGTGATATTAACAGGAATAAAACCACGCCGGTTGATATAATCAAAATCTGTACGGAAAGCGAGTAATTCTATGCGAGAGATAGCAAAACCCACTTTATCTGTTACCAGGGCTCTTTTTATTTCAGTCAGCCCTTTTTCCGTAATTACTCTGCCATCAATATTACCAATTAATTGGGTAAAACCACGTTCATCAGCAAGTTTAAGATGATACCTGACTGTTCTTTCATTAAGAAAAACACCATGTTCTTTAAGTTTGCGAGCAATAATTCGCGAACCAACGGGTTCCTGGTAACCGCTCAATATCTTCAGTATCGCCAGAACTTTTCTTTCCACGCCATCTGCGCTAAAACTCATACCGCCCACTCCATCGGCAACGTGTTACCTTTTCCAACGTTGTCAACATGGCAAATAATATTACATTATTGTTATAATGTTACAAATTATTAACCTATTTTAAGCACATTGTCAAGATTATGGCAGACATAATGACACAATAACTGAAAATAAAAGCAGACGGTAATAGCTAGCCAATTAGTTTGATTTACCGCATGAGTAAATCAATAGTGCAGAAAAAACCTGATTCTAAACCTAACCCTTAAAAATATATCCCCTGCCTCGTTCGTTAATAATCATCGTAGGGGGATTATCTTTTAACTTATGGCGCAAGCGTTGAATGCTGATTCTGATGTTTTCTGAAGATTTGTTATCATTATTTCCCCAGATTTCCTGCGTTATTTTTTTGTAGGGAACAACCCAGCCCTTATTTTTAACTAATAACAATAAAAGACGATATTCTACCGGTGTTAATCTAACCAGACGATCATCTACCGATATTTTTTGGTTGATAAAATCTATCTTCATGTGCGGACTGATTGTTGTATTATCTTCTTTTAAAGATGTTTTACTGGTTCGCCGTAATACCGCCTGGATACGTGCCAGCAAAGTAAGATAATTAAAAGGTTTCACAATATAGTCATCTGCTCCGGTTTCTAATCCTTTTAATACATCGGTGTCTTCTGACCTGACAGTCAATATAATGATCGGGACTTCAGAAAATTCACGTATTTTTTTCAATACAGAAAAACCACTGATATCGGGTAGATTAATATCAAGAATAATTACGTCGGGACGCTCCTTCCGGACTAAATTTATACCTTCTTTTCCGGTTAGAGATGAAACGAGTTTTACGTCAGGCCAACGAAATTCAAATGCCATATTTACGGCATCAATAATGCTTTGCTCATCTTCAATAATTAATACTTTCATGCCTTTGCCCTGAGAGAATCTTTTTTCTTTTGTTCTATTATAACCGGCAGCGTAAAGAAGAATCTTGCTCCCGCACCATGTCTGCTATTCACCCATATTTTACCACCGTGCAACTCCACGAGCATTTTGCACAACGTCAATCCTATCCCTAACCCACCAGGATACTCACCCCGATAACTTACCTGATATCCTGGTTTAAAAAGAACGCGTTGTTTCTCTTTACTAATGCCATGACCGTAATCCCTTACCTCAATAATCACAAAAGTACCATCACTATCAACTCGAATATCTATTCTTTTCCCCTCTGCTGCATATTTACAGGCATTATTTACCAGATTATATATAATTTGCCATAGTCTCTCCGGATCAGCAGAAACTTTCGGTAATGATGGTTTAAATTCTATGTTAATAGAGATACCATTCTGGGATAAAAATGGGTGCGTCTCTTCTACAAACGAGAGGACAAATTGTTTAATATCTACTACTTCCGGTTTTATTTTCAGGCTGCCGATTTCACCCCGGACAATATCATGCATCTCATCTATACGATGATTCAGTCTGTTTGCCCCTTCCCACATGTATTCTGCCAGCTTATGCAGTTTTTCATCATGAATCTCATCTGTTAATAACTGGCTGGTTGCCATCAATGATGTTAAGGGAGTCTTCAATTCGTGCATTAGTTTACGGTTAAAATCTATCCTGCTCTGCATTTCTACTTGCAGTTTTTTCCTCAGTCTCATCTCCCGTTCATAAGATGATTTGATACTATCCTGTGCAATCTTATTCTCGATAATATTTCCTGCACGCTGGGCCAGTACATGGATTAATGCCCGTTCCTCTTTTAGAAATGGTCCCTCATCAGCATCCGGTTTTTCTTTCAGATAATAAACTTCCAGTGTTCCCCATTTCCTGGCATTCACTTTGATTACCTCAGCCTGTTGCCAGATAGTCTTTCTAAAATTATTGGTCTGATAGTACTTATTTTTCAAATTAATGCAAGCACAGGTTACTTCCGGGTACTGCCAGGCAGGGGGAATTAAATTTACTAACCCATACAGGATTTTTTCCAGATCTAATCCACTACTTTCATAGAGACGTGATACTCCATATAAACAGTTCAGTTCCTTAACTCGTTCGGTAAGATTAACAGTTAGTTCGCTAAGACTGTTTTTACCATTATCCGTAGTATTCCGAGATTGTGATAGTTCCGGTATCTCTTTTATCATAGCTTTTCAATATTTTAGTCCAGATGTAATGATAGTTCAATAAAATTCAATCTGTTAAGCAGATATATCTCTATTGAAATATCTTGTCTATTTTCTCACACCACCTGCAACTGAATCAAAACAAGTAGAGCAACAATAACAATATCAAGTTATTCTGTTGCCTTTGTGCTATAATCTCTCTCTCGTTCACAAAAAAAACAGGAAAACAACGGGATAAAAATAAGGAGATATTGCATGATTTACAAAGAGCTCCTTGGTTTCATAGGCGGAGCCTTAACAACTATTGGTTTTATTCCTCAAATATGGCGGCTGATCAAACTCAAGAGCGCACGTGAAATAAGCCTACCTTTTACTGTTTTCTATCTTCTTGGCATCGCCTGCTGGCTCGCTTACGGTATTTCCTTGAATTTACTGGCAGTAATTATATGGAATAGTATATCGCTGATACTTATGTGCATCATGCTTTACGCTAAAATAAAGTATAGTAAATATTAAGAATATTTTCCGGGTGGAGGTGAACAGTGCATAAGTCAACCAGAAAACGCTCCGAAAAGGCAGGACTCTCTCCCGGCACTCTCATTCATGTTGGCGAGAGAAGAACTGAAAAGATTAAAATTTCAATTCTCAACTACGATAAAACTAATCTTGATGAAAAAGAGGCCAAAACAATTGAAGAATGTTTTCCCTTTAAGGACACCCCTTCTGTTACATGGATCAATATCGATGGTCTTCATGAGATAGAGATAATAGAAAAACTGGGTAATTATTTCGACCTGCATCCCCTTCTGCAGGAAGATATCTTAAATACAAACCAGCGTCCGAAAATGGAAGATTTCGAGAATTATATTTTCTTCGTTTTGAAAATGGTCTATTGCTGCCAAACTAAAGGCTCCACAGAAATAGAACAGGTCAGCTTGATTCTCGGCTCAAATTTTGTTATTTCTTTTCAGGAACGTGAAGGAGACGTTTTTAATTCGGTAAGAGACCGTATTAGAAAAAACAAAGGAAGAATAAGAAAAGCCGGGGCGGATTATCTTGCCTATAGTTTATTAGACGCTATCGTTGATAACTATTTTACGGTTCTGGAAAATATCGGAGAAACGATAGAAGATACAGAGCAAAAACTGGCCACGCATCCTACTCCGGAAACCGTGCAGGTTATCCATAAATTGAGACGAGAAATGATATCTCTCAGAAGGTCTATTTGGCCTTTACGTGAGTTAATCAATAATTTAGAGCACTCCGAGTCAAAACTTATTCACGAATCTACGGATATGTATCTCAGAGATGTCTATGACCACACTATCCAGATTATTGATACGGTGGAAAGTTATCGCGATATGATTTCCGGCATGATGGATATTTATCTTTCCAGTATGAGTAACAAAATGAATGAAGTAATGAAAGTTCTTACTATTTTTGCCTCTATATTTATTCCCCTGACATTTATCACAGGGATATACGGAATGAACTTTGAATTTATGCCGGAACTTAAATGGCAGGGAGGCTATTTTACCGTTTTATGCCTTATGGCTGTTGTTGCGATATCACTGGTAATATATTTCAAACGAAAAAAATGGTTATAACTTGTTATCCGCATTTCGGGTTTGTTTCTGCTAAAACTAAAGGTATTAGACGTGAATTTAAAGTTCCAGATGAAGCACGGATACCCCTGGAACCGAGGAAATACTTTTTCGCAGGAAGACAGGATAAAGTTAATTTCTAACCCGGGTTCAAAGAAGCGAATTAAATTCGCTTTCATAAATCTATATATTGGACAAACCTGTTGTTTCTCTAGTAATATTAGTGAGACGTTAAACAAATAAACATCCTCTTACGCATGACCTTCAGGAAGGAGTCAACCATGGTTTTTTTATTCGTAATTGGGATTATTACCCTTATTGTCGGAATAGTCTGGCGGAGAAAGAAAAATTTTATCCCCGGAGAGACCGACCCGCGTATTGTCAGTAAATACGCAAGTATTGCAGGCATTGTCCTGATTGTAGCCAGTCTCGCTTTGGCATCATTTACTACTATCCCCGCCGGTTATAGAGGAGTGGTCATCCGCTTCGGTGCAGTAACAGGCAGAACACTAGATGAAGGGCTACAGACCAAAATGCCCTTTATTGAAACCGTAGAAAAAATGTCGGTTCAGACTCAGAAATATGAAACCAGTGCCGCTTCTGCCTCTCTTGACCTCCAGGATGTTAATACTACCATTGCCCTGAACTGGAAACTGGATCCAAGTATGGCGGGGGAGGTTTATAGGACACTGGGACTGGATTTTATTAACAGAATTGCTGCTCCGGCTATTCAGGAAACAGTGAAACAGGTTACCGCAAGATACAATGCGGAAGACCTTATTTTGAAACGTGAAGAAGTAAAAGCTTCTATCACCGAAATTTTATCGAACAGACTTCTGCAGCGTGGCATTATTACCGAAGCCGTATCGATAACTGAGTTCCGTTTCAGCGATACCTTCATTGCTGCTATTGAAGCCAAGGTAGCCGCCGAACAAGCAGTGAGTGAGGCAAAAAATAAACTGGAACGGGTTAAGGTTGAGGCACAACAAAGAGAAGCTGTGGAGAAAGGTGAAGCATCTGCTCGCATAGCTAAAGCCGAAGGTGAAGCAGAATATATCCGTATTGTTACTGAAGCTCAAGTTGCTGCTAATGAGGCTATTGCCGATTCTCTGACACCCTCTGTGTTACAATATATATTTCTCGATAGACTCGGAGAAGATATTAAAGTAGTAGTTATCCCTTCCAACCAGGGACTTGACCTTGTGCTTCCCGAAATTAGTTCGGAAATCAGCACGGGAGAATAAAATAATCCTAGAAAATAACCATTATCCTGCACGCATTTCTTCGTGAGCATAAAGGAAAGCGTGCAGGATAAATTAATATAATTCTGACTATTTAATTTTTCTATAATTACTCAACCTGAACGGAATAATAACAAGAGTCCCGCATGATTATTGTCGAATCCATATCCTGGCTTATAGTTTTTATCATATCCGTGACTATCCACGAAGCAGCACATGCCTGGGCAGCAAAAAAGGGAGGCGACCTTACTGCATATCAGGGAGGGCAAGTTTCCCTTAATCCCATTCCGCATATCAAACGGGAACCGTTAGGAATGATAGTATTCCCTCTTATTTCCTCGTTATTATTTGGCTGGCCATTTGGATACGCCAGCTCACCTTATAACCCTTACTGGGCATACGAACATCCGCGTAAAGCAGCATTAATGGCAACTGCCGGCCCCATATCTAATATTTTTATTGTGCTCTTGTGTACTATCATCATCAAAGGCGGTATTCTTATCGGAGTCTTTACCCAACCGTATTCTATTGGTTTTCAAAGTATAGTAGTCCCGGCTTCCGGAGGAATTTGGACTGGATTATCCGTCTTTGTCAGCATGTTATTCACACTTAACCTGGTCATGGCTGTTTTGAACTTGATTCCCCTTCCTCCATTGGATGGCAGTAATATAATATCTCTCTCTTCTTACGAGATGCAGCCGCCCGCAAATACCGTTCGATAATATCCAATCCCATATTTGGTTTCCTTGGTTTTCTTATTGCCTGGCATGTCTTTAGTCCGCTTTTCATTATCATCTTCCGGGGAGCTATCAATACTCTTTATTGAGGTTCAGGATACTATTAAAAGATATCCTCCATTTATTTTACATGCCACAAAAATCTTCTGTGAACACGAAAGCTTACTTCTTATGTCAATCGCATCAGGCATCTTCATTTATACCAGATATATATCATAATATTATGTAAATAATTTTTCCTTACTAAGAGCACTCATTCTCATTTCTCCCTATTTTTGTTTTTCTCTTAACTCACTATCCCTGACAAAATATTTTAATATCAAAAATGATATCTGAAAAATACATGAAAGTTATACAAATCCTCAACATTACCACAACATTCATCCCCTATAATAACAAAATAAAGTTGATATCAAATTAACCGGGAAGATTAATAAATGAAAAAAAGTAAAGTTGTTCTTCGGTCTGACATTGACCATGCTCATATCAGGTATCGCTGAAATTATCTCCGGTTTTGTTCTCCTGTTCATATTTCTCCAGATTCTGTTGCGGGGTGAGATAACGCAGGTCCTGATTGGGACGGATAGTATTTCTTACCTGTTCCCATTGTAAGAGTTCAGGTCTGCTATCCGCAAGGTCAAAGATACTATCAATGACTTCATAGAACTCCTCGGTATGGGTACGATTGGCTCTTTCCACTGCTCCGTTCAGTTGGGGTGACCGGGGTGGTAAAACGAAGAGTTTGCTCTTTCGTTTTTGACATTCCTCTTCGAATATCGATTGAAATTCACTACCGCCAGTTTGTCTTTGCCTCTGTGGGGATAACATTCCCGTAGTACCTTACGTACGGCTTCAATCTGTGCCAGAGTTCAGGTTGGTTGGTGCACTCTCTTTGGACGGCAGGAACGGGTTTCCAGAGTTTTGCGATGATGAGGATCATAACGTTTCTGCCAGTGATACAAGATCTGCGGCGATATCCCGAAGTGCCGGCAAGTTAAGCAGGCGTTATGCTGATGATTCTGGTAGGAATCAAACCAGCTCAGTCTGACTTGCGCTTCTTTAGACAGAACAATTGCTAATCTGCTTAACTGATAGCTTCCTTGGGCGATGTTATATCTTATTTTCATGACACCATTATAGTATAGTGTCACTTATCTATCTGAACGAGATCACAATCATGCATTACGTATCTGAACATGGTATAATGCCTGAACTTTATTATATTTAAAGGGAGATAAATGTGGCTAACATTAGAGAAAAAAAAAATATTCGCCTTGTTACATCTGAATCTGTAACTGAAGGACATCCCGATAAGCTTTGCGACCAGATATCAGACGCTGTTCTGGACGAAATGATCAGTAAAGATCCATTATCACGTGTTGCCTGTGAAACTGCGGTAAGCAATGGTCTGGTAATCGTTATGGGAGAGGTTACCTGCTCGTGCTATGTTGACATACGTGATATTGTACGTAGAGTAGTAAAAGATGTCGGCTATACAGTTCCGGATTATGGCTTTGATTATCAGAGTTGCGGAGTACTTATTTCTCTCAACAACCAATCTCCTGATATCGCACAGGGTGTCGACCAGTCTCTGGAAATCAGAGAGCATGGTGATATCACTGATGCTGAAATTGAAAGAACCGGTGCAGGTGATCAGGGTTTAATGGTGGGATACGCTTGTTCGGAAACACCCGAATTAATGCCCCTTCCCATAACACTCGCTCATAAATTATGTCACCGTCTTGCAGAAGTAAGAAAAAACAAAGTCCTCCCCTATCTGCGCCCGGACGGAAAATCACAGGTGACGATAGAATATGAAAACGGGGTTGCTCGCAGACTGGATACAGTAATTATTGCCGCTCAGCATAATCCTGATGTTACAGAACAAACTATCAAGGAAGACATCATTGAAAAAGTAATTAAACCAACTATTCCCGTAGAATTAATAGACGCAAAAACCAAATATTATATCAATGCTACCGGTCGGTTTGTAATTGGTGGTCCCGCCTGTGATACAGGATTTACCGGACGCAAATTGATGGTTGATACTTACGGCGGAATAATACGGCATGGAGGTGGTGCGTTTTCCGGAAAAGATCCTACTAAAGTTGACCGTTCCGGGAATTACATGGCACGTTACGTGGCTAAAAATGTCGTCGCTGCCGGATTGGCTGAAAAATTTGAAGTCGAAGTCGCCTATGTAATAGGTAAAGCTGAACCCGTTGCTATCGCTACCAATACATTCGGAACAGGTAAAGTGAGCGATGAGATTATCCATAAATTAATCAAGGACAACTTTGATTTACGTCCGGGAGCAATAATACGAACATTACAGCTTCGTCGTCCTATTTATAGGCCGGTCGCCGCCTATGGTCATTTCGGTCGAAATGATATTAATGTACCCTGGGAGAAAACAGACAAAGCTGATACATTACGTAAAGAAGCAGGACTATCCCGGTAAATATTTTACAATCCTGAATATTTACAAAGGAATTTTTCTGATAGAGAAAAAGTTATATGAATACCCAGATAATACATGTTCCCGAAGGGACCATTACCAGTCCGGCAGGATTTCAGGCAGGAGCAATATGTGCTCCTATCAAAGCTAAGAACAGATTAGGCCTGGCTATACTGTATTCTGAAAATAGATGTTCCGCTGCAGGAGTTTTTACCACTAACACAGTTAAAGCACCGTCAGTATTATTATCTCAAAAACATCTGAGTAATGGTAATGCCTGCGCTATCGTTGCTAACTCCGGATGCGCTAATGCTTGTATGGGCGAACAAGGAATAAATGATGCTAAAGAAATTATCAATTTAACTGCAGAAAAGCTCAATATAAGCCCGGAGGATGTACTCATTGCCAGTACCGGCGTAATCGGTATGCCTCTACCCATGAATAATATTCGTCGTGGTATTAAGTCAATAAAAATATCTCCCCACGGGGGACATGAAATGGCACAGGCTATCATTACTACTGATACCCGGACAAAAGAGATTGCTGTTAACTGCGAAATCGCTCAGCGAAAAATTACTATTGGCGGAATTGCGAAAGGGGCGGGAATGCTCTGTCCTGATATGGCAACTATGCTCTGTTTTCTTACTACCGACGCTGCAATTGAAAGTTCCTGTTTACAAAGTATTTTAAAGAATGTCGCAGATGACACATACAATATGCTTAATATTGACGGTGACACAAGCACCAACGATACCGTAATTTGTCTCGCTAACGGAGCATGTGGTAACAAAATTATCCGGGATAATACTCCGGAAGCAGCATTATTCCAGCTCGCTCTTTCCGAAGTATGCCATTTTCTGACAAAAGAATTAGCTCGTGATGCCGAAGGTGCCACCAAACTCATTGAGGTCACTGTTGAGAGTGCACAGAGTATCACTGATGCCCGGCAAGCTGCTCATACCATCGTCGGTTCATCACTGGTAAAAGCCGCCATCTATGGCTCCGAGGCAAATTGGGGACGTGTATTTGCTGCTCTGGGACGCAGTAAAATAAAGATAGAGCCGACAAAAGTCGACATCTTTATGGCTGATATATGTGTGGTTAAAAATGGCTGTCCTGTTCGCTTCGACCAAAAAGATATAGTCGCGAAACTGCATAATAAAGAGGTTAATATTAAAGTTTGTCTGAATGATGGCCATTACAAAGCTACTGCCTGGGGCTGTGACTTAACTCAAGAATATGTTATCATCAACAGCAGTATGATTACATAATGGCTATGATTATTCGGGTAGTAAATCAATGACCTCTCCATTAAAACGACCGATTGTTATTAAAATTGGTGGCAGTACTTTAGGTACAGAAAAGACTATACTGGAAGATCTGGTAACACTTCAAAAATCCGGAACACCTCTTATTGTTGTGCATGGTGGTGGACAGGTAATATCCGAATGGCAAAAAAAGCTAGGGATTGCAACGCAATTTGTCAGCGGATTAAGAGTAACAGATATTGCCACACTTGAAGTAGTTGTTTCAGTTCTGGCAGGATTAGTCAATAAACAACTTGTTGGTGTTATTAAAGCACTAGGAGGAAGGGTAATAGGATTAAGCGGCGTTGATGATGGGCTTATTGAAGCTAAAATAGAAAACAAAGAACTTGGATACACTGGTGAAGTCGCCAATATTAATGTGGAACCTTTAATGATGTTTTTAAAGCAGGGTTATATTCCGTTAATTGCTCCCGTAAGCCTGAGAACCGATTACCGGAAAATAGAAGGGAATGATGTCATTCTCAATGTCAACGGAGATACAGCTGCCGCAGCTATTGGTGCTGCTATTAATGCTGAACGTGTTATTTTTTTAACAGATGTAATTGGGCTATGTGATAAATCAGGCAAGCTGATTCCTTCTATTACCAGTGGAGAAGTTCCTTCTCTGATTACTTCCGGAGCAATCTCAGGAGGCATGATACCTAAGATAAAAGCCTGCTTGCGAGCCGTCTCTAACAATACTACTATAGCACGCATTATTGATGGCAGAAACCCGCATAGTCTTCTTTCTGAAATCAAGATGGGTAATTCAGGGACAACAGTTTCTCCTTAATAGTAAATTTTTAGAAATATTAATTCATGTAAATTAATATTCTGTTTAATTAAGAGGCAATAAAATGTCACAATGGCAAGAAATTGAAAATAAATATTATATGAAGACATTCAAACGTATTCCTGTTACACTGGTAAAAGGTGAAGGAGTATGGGTCTGGGATGATTCCGGAAAAAAATTCCTGGATTGTGTTGGGGGATGGGCCGTCAATTGTCTCGGGCATTGTCATCCGGCTATTGTTGATGCCGTAATACAACAAGCAAAGACACTAATACATACTTCCAATTCATTTTACACCATACCACAATTACAACTGGCAGAATTGCTTGTTAAAAATTCTGCTCTTGATAGAATATTTTTCTGTAATAGCGGTGCAGAAGCTAACGAAGGTGCCGTAAAACTGGCCCGCAAATACGGTAAAATACATCTAAACGGGGCCTACGAAATAATAACAACAAACGGTTCGTTTCATGGACGCACCTTAGCAATGACCGCTGCTACGGGACAGAAAAAATTCCAGGACCCGTATACTCCTATGCCTGCCGGATTTATTAATGTACCATACAACGATATTACTGCCATCAAAAATGCTACCAGTGAACATGTATGTGCTGTTATGCTGGAACCAGTGCAGGGAGAAGGCGGTGTTATTATTCCTGATGAGCATTACCTCCAGTCAATACGTCAATGGTGTGATGAAAAAGGAATCCTCCTCATCCTGGATGAAATACAAACCGGTATTGGAAGACTGGGAACTCTTTTTGCTTACCAGCAAAATAATATTGAGCCTGATGTTATTACTCTTGCCAAGGGTCTTGGTGGCAGCTTGCCGATTGGCGCATTTATGGCAAAAGAAAAAGCATCTGTTCTTGGTCCCGGAGAACATGGTAGCACTTTCGGCGGCAATCCATTAGTCTGTGCCGCAGGTTATGCTACGGTAAAGTTTATTTTAGAGAATAATATCTCGGAGAATGCTGCTAAAATGGGTAATTACTTTATCTCCGCATTAAGTGAAATAAAGAAAAATCATACGATAATAACTGATGTGCGTGGGAAAGGTCTCTTAATAGCAGTCGAATTTAATGACAATATATCTGCCAAAATAGTAGAATTATGTCTTGAAAATGGACTTCTGGTTAACGGGGTACAACCAAATACCATACGTCTAATGCCACCCCTGATTATTACCAGAGATGAAATTGATAATGCAGTAAAAATAATTAATAAAGCTGTTGATTCTTTTCAATAGATTATCGGAGGATTCAAGTGTCAAATAAAGTAGTTCTGGCATATAGTGGTGGTGTTGATACGTCGGTTGCCGTAAAGTGGCTCCGAGAGAAATATAATATGGACGTTATTGCCCTTACAATTGACGTAGGAAATGAACCTGATTTTACCTTCATAAAACAGAAGGCACTGAATATGGGGGCAATAAAAGCAGTAGTCGTCGACGCTAAAAAAGATTATGTCAATCGCTTTGTCTTCCCTGCCCTGCAAGCTAATGCTCTTTACGAAGGAAAATATCCTCTGGCTACAGCTCTCGGCCGGCCGTTAATGGCAGAGATAATGGTTAAGGTTGCCCGTAAAGAAGGAGCCACTGCAATCGCTCATGGTTCTACGGCAAAGGGTAATGACCAGGTAAGATTTGATGTTGGTATTAATACTCTTGCTCCCGACTTGAAAATTATTGGCGTCGCCCGGGAATGGGGTATGACCCGTGATGAAACTATCGCCTATGCCAAACGTCATAACATACCATTACCGGTTACCGCAAAGAGCCCCTATTCTATTGATGTTGCTCTCTGGGGACGCTCATGCGAATGCGGTGCTATGGAGGACCCCTGGATCGAACCACCCGAAGATGCTTTCGCATGGACCAAATCTCCTCAGGAGACACCGGATAAACCTTGTTATGTGGAAATAGAATTTTTAAAAGGCATCCCTGTCAGTATTAATGGTAAAAAAATGAATGGTATCAAACTCATCCAGACACTGAATGCTCTTGGCGGAGAACATGGTGTCGGGCGTATTGATATGATAGAAGACCGTCTCGTTGGCATTAAATCGAGGGAAACTTATGAAGCTCCGGCAGCCATTATGCTAATCAAGGCACACCAGGATCTGGAAAGCATGGTGCTGTCCAAGGAGCAGATTCGGTTTAGCAATAGTGTTAGTATGGCCTATTCCAATCTTATCTATGAAGGATTATGGTATACCTCTCACAGACAGGATTTAGATGCATATATTAAGAGTACCCAACGTTATGTGACCGGCGTAATAAAAATAAAATTACACAAAGGCACCTGTACTGTTGTCGGACGTAAATCTACCTACTCTCTTTACAAATTCAATCTGGCTACTTACGATAAGGGTGATATGTTCGATCCGGCAGATTCTGCGAGTTTCATCCGTCTCTGGGGGCTATCTGCAAAAACACAGGTGCAGACACATAAAGATGAATGGGAAAAAGAAAACAAATCCGGGTATATAATTGAGTAATCACGGGTTACTAACTAATAGAGGAGGCATTAGAATCTTAAGTGATTTTACGTAAAAGATTTTCGAAAAATCTTAGCGAAGCAGCTTGTAAATATGCTTCCTCTATTGATTTCGATAAACGTCTTTACAGCTACGATATTGCCGGTAGTATTGCCCATACCAGAATGATGGCAAAGCAGGGAATAATACCTCCGGAAGACGCTGAAAAAATTATCTCCGGTTTAACATCAATTAGAAAAGAAATAGAGCAGGGAAAATTCTCTTTCAAAGAGGAATTGGAAGATATCCATATCAATATCGAATCACGTCTTACCGAAATGATAGGCGATACTGCGGGTAAATTACATACCGCTCGCTCCAGAAATGACCAGATTGCCCTGGATATGCGTTTATTCACTCGCGAAGCAATAATAAATACTGTTCAGAATATAACAAAATGCCAGCAAGCAATCATCACTCTGGCTGAAAAAAATAGAGATGTCGTTATTCCCGGATATACTCATTTACAAAGAGCACAACCGGTTCTTCTGGCACACCATCTTCTCGCTTATTATGAGATGCTGAAGCGGGACAAAGAAAGATTTCAGGATTGTTTAAAACGCACAAGCATCCTGCCTCTGGGAAGCGGAGCTTTAGCCGGCGTACCCTACCCTGTAGATAGAGAATATGTCGCTCATGAACTCAATTTTACCGATATTACAAATAACAGCATAGATGCAGTCTCTGACAGAGATTTTGTTATTGAGTATGAAGCTGCCGCCAGTTTAACTATGCTTCATCTTTCCCGTTTGGCAGAAGAATTTATTATCTGGTCATCGACAGAGTTTAATTTTATTGAAATAGACGATGCTTTTACCACGAGCTCCAGTATTATGCCCCAAAAAAAGAATCCTGATATTGCAGAATTAATGCGAGGCAAAACAGGACGGGTTTATGGCCATCTTCTTGGGCTGTTAACTACAATGAAAGGACTGCCCTTATCATACGACCGTGATTTGCAGGAAGATAAAGAAGGTCTCTTTGATACAGTAGATACTTTACTATCCACTCTTGAAGTCGCGTCAGGTATGATTGCTACAACTATAGTGAATAAAGATGGCATTCAAAACACAATTAGTAAAGGATATTTATTGGCAACTGATGTTGCGGATTATCTTGTTAATAAGGGGTTACCCTTCCGGAAAGCACACGGTATTGTCAGCAAAATAGTGAATTACGCTATCGAGCAAAAATTAACTCTGGAGCAGATTCCTCTGAATGACTATCAAAAATTCTGCCCCCTGTTTCAAAATGATATTTATGCGGTTACACCTGAATATTCCCTTAATGCCCGTAATATTATTGGTGGCACTGCTCCTGAACAAGTAGCCCGAGCTCTGGCAAAAGCAAAAAAGGAGACAATAAATGCAGAGCGAAAACAGTAAGTACATAAAAATTGCTCCCTCTATTCTCTCGGCAGATTTCAGCCGTCTGGGAGAACAAGTTGCAGAAGTATCCGCTGCCGGAGCTGACTATATTCATATAGATGTTATGGATGGGCAATTTGTCCCTAATATTACTATCGGTGCGCCGGTAGTAAAAGCAATTCGTCCTCATACTAAGTTACCTCTGGATGTTCATCTAATGATTGAAAATCCAGAAAGCCGGCTGTCCAGTTTTGTTGAAGCGGGAGCAGATATTATTACCGTACACGTTGAAACATGTCCGCATGTCTACCGTGTTATCCAGTCAATAAAAGAATATAATGTCAGAGCAGGTATATCACTTAATCCCGGTAGTCCTCTGGAGCTCATCACTGAAGTTCTTCCTCTTGTTGATATCGTACTGGTAATGACAGTTAATCCCGGATTTGGAGGACAAAAATTCATTAGTGGTATGGTAAATAAAATCACCACCCTCAGACAAATAATGGACCGGCAGCAATATCAAGCCGAACTGGAAGTCGATGGCGGCATTACTACTCTCACTGCCCCGATCGTAGCTAAAGCAGGAGCTACAGTATTAGTAGCAGGAACTGCAATATTCGGAGCAACACAAGGAATCAGAGAGTCTCTTCGGCAGATTAAAGATTGTCTTCAGTAAACTGGGAAAAGAAGAAATGATAGTAAAGTGCTATTTAGCCAGTTTTTGTTGCGTTCGCAGACAGCGAGTACAGAGATTAACATGTTTTCTCTCGCCATTTATCTCAATCGTAGCCGGATGTACGTTAGGAATCCAATCACGTTGAGTATGATGCTTGGAGTGACTTATATTATCACCAAATTTTATAGTTTTACCACAAAGGTCACATTTCCTGGGCAATTTCTCATCTCCTTTGACCGGGGAACAACTTATGTTGTAAAATTCCGCTGATTACTTTATCACATCACAGGGGGAACCGCAAGGAAAGATAATGAAAAAAACAAATTCAACTATCCTGGATGGACAGTGTTTAAAAGGAATGTTCTCGGCAGCAACAGAATGGTTAGAGAAAAATAGTTCTGCCATTGATATACTAAATGTATTTCCTGTTCCTGATGGCGATACGGGAACAAATATGCTCCTGACAATGAGAGCCACGGTAGAAGCAGCTAACCATGTCACCAGTGCTAATACATCAGATATGATGCAAGCTATAGCCAGAGGTGCTCTTATCGGTGCACGAGGTAATTCCGGTGTCATTCTGTCCCAGATATTACGCGGTATGGCAGAAGATATGAACGGGAAAGAGACTTTCAACTGTATTGATTTCGCTCAAGCATTATCTCGTGCTTCATCTACAGCATATAAAGCATTAAACAATCCGGTTGAAGGTACCATCTTGACAGTACTGCGAGATTCATCTATGGCAGCACAAGAAGCCGCATCATTACATCCGGACAACTTGCCTGTATTCATGGAAAGCGTAGTACACGCAGCCCGTGACTCCGTAGCGAGAACACCGACTTTGCTCCCTGTTCTGGAAGAGGCTGGGGTTGTCGACGCAGGAGGACAGGGATTATATGTTCTTTTCGATGGCATGCTCCAGTATTTGATGGATGAAATAGGTAACTCATTATATCAAAAGAAGTCCGCCATGCTCGATAGCACAATAGCCCCTCCGCGAGTAACCTTGCTTGATCCGGAAGAATCTTATGGTTACGACGTTAATATGGTTGTCAAAGGGGAAAATTTCAATCTTGATAAGATTCGCAAGAGACTCAATAAAAGAGGACAGTCAGTAATATTAGTTGGCGACAGCGAAATGATTAGAGTGCATCTTCATAGTCCTGATCCGGGAGCTGTCCTGCATTACGCTGTATCACTGGGAACATTACATGAGATTGATATTAAAAACATGGATGACCTGCACACCCGGTTCCTGGAGAAATCCTGGTCCAGGGTCCCCTCAACCGGAGTTGCGATCATTGTTGTGGCATCCGGTGAAGGATTAATTAAAGTATTCTGGAGTCTCGGTGCTACTACCGTTATTCATGGCGGACAAACAATGAACCCCAGTGTTCGTGATATTTTAAAAGCAGTAGAGCGAGTACCTCAAAACAAAATAGTTATTTTACCCAATAACAGCAATATCATACTCACTGCTAACCAGGTTAATTCCTTAAGTAACAAGGAAATTGAAGTGATTCCCACAAAGAGTATCCCTGAAGGAATAGCGGCAATATTAGCCCACAATTATGATGCTGACCTGGAAACCACTGCCCTCGCTATGAACAAAGCAAAATCAGCAGTAAAAACTGTGGAAATAACCAGGGCGGTACGTTCCACTAAAATTAACGGTTTAAAAATTAAAAAAGGCAATTATATGGGATTACTTAATGATAATTTAATTACATCATGTAAAACTCCTGCAGATGCTCTGGTTACAGTAATTGATAAATGCAGCGAAACACAAAAGATTGAGGTGGTTACCCTCTACTACGGAGCAGAAACTACTGAAACAGAAGCACAGGAAGCAGCCGCAATAATTCGTCAGAAATGGACTCAACTGGAAATAGAAGTTGTTAGTGGTGGACAACCTCACTACAACTATATTGCTTCAGTAGAATAACCTGAACGCACTCTTTTCTAATTTCTAATACGGGTTGCATTTTCCTCTTACTCTACCTACCTCCTTTCTGATGCAGATATCATATCTAACACGAAGACAACTAAAGAGTAATAAACCAAACTCTATATAAAGGTAAAGTCACTGACTGACAAGCACATCCTCAAGCAGCCACAAGTCTCTTTAACAGAATCTCCGCTTTTTTCCTTGTGGCATTCCGCGTGCTGTTCAGTTGACCGGTAAGGAAAGAAATCACTCTATTCTTATCCGTCACCAATTCGGGATAATTGCTGAGGGTCAAAATTACTTTCCCCGCAAGAATGCTCCGGCACTCTGCCGTGGGTAAAGGTATATCACTTACTTTCAGTATTTCGTTTGCAATCACCTCACGAAAATGTGGTTTCCCCCGGGCAATCTTCCCCGAATTCTCCACGACATGCGCCGATGTTATAAGACTACCCTGATTAAATAGCCTGTAGTATTTATCAATGATACAGTCAAACTTGTCCCCGGTATCAACAATTGTCAGATTGGCAATAATGTCCATGGCATTCCATTTGATGATGTTGTTTTCGCTCTCGAGAAGAGTTTCAAAAAATTCAAAATACGGGTAGAGTACCTCAGGGGTACTTTCACTGGTTATGCGCAATATTTTAGCACACTTGAAACGGAGATTGGCACTGGAAGACGACGTACCGCTGATGATATCGGGAATTAGACCTGGATTTTGCAGAATTATTGCCGCAATCTTTTCTCCGTTGTTCTCTTTCTCTTGCAGTTCCCTTTGTAAAGACTCACTATTCATTATTGCCTCCATTGGTAACGACACAATTTGTGAACTTAAAGCTCTTCTATCTTATTCTATACTGATATTATAGACTCTAAATTGAAAATACGAAGCCCAATGAGTGTGCAGCTAATGAGATACTATTCCATAACCTCCCGTTGGCCCGTCCTGAAATAAGCCAACCTCAGGCGGATATAAGGTAAAAAGAGCAAACAGTATGATACCAATAATAAACAGTGACAGCCCTAACCAGTTGTAATTTCGTGACAAGCTTAATGAGCGCCACAAACGGTAACTTATCAGCTGCCTCACAACTACCGCAACAACGAATGATGATAAATCAACTGCCAGTATACTGTGCCCTGTAAAAACGGTATATGAATAAAAAATAATGACGATAACCGCCGGCATAATATAAGCGCCGATAGCCTTTGCCAGGAGGAAATTAGGACGTGTATCCCGGCCGGAAAAGCGAAGACAAAAATATTCAATAACTGGCCAGAATATTGATATTGCTGGCCAGAATGCCAGTTTCAGGTGCTCCCAGACGCTTTCCTTAACGGCGGAAATAATTCCCAGAGGGATCCAGTCACCGGATAATGCAAAGGTAAAGTGTAAAGACGAACCCAGAAGAATAATAAATAATATCCCCCACATTTCCCAGTAGAAAATATTTACCGGTGATGGAACAGAAGTATCTTTCACTATTCAACCACCTTTATAGTAAGAATTATTCAAATTAGAATAACTAAATTATAGCATAGACCTTATAACAAAAAACATTATAAAACGTGCAAAATAATTCGGGATTAAAGAATTGTCTATTATCAGGTGAGATCGGCAACATAATTTACTTTTTTGAGCCCCTATTGCCTCAATCAATATAGTAATAACCGAAGCGTACGCTATTATTTTTTGTCCTGTTACCTGTATAACCAGTCCCTGTCTGTACCCATCCCGGGTTTCAGAATAATTAAAAGAATATATGCTACCAGTAATACCCCAAAAGTAATAAATACCCAGGCATAACGTTTGGGATAGGCAGGCTCACGAAAAATAGCAGCAGCATATATCAGCACCGCTACGGGAAACATCCGGAATGTCCACATTACAATCTCCCGGTGCAAGTATCCGTATAAATTTGAGGAAGCAAAAGTAATACCGATAAAACCTATCCCTGCTGTCACTCCACAGCAAGTTCCCGCGATACTGAGGACATTCCCGCTTACACTATGGCGAAAGAACGGCATAAAAGAGAGAAGGAAAGGAATTAATCCTGCTCCTGCTATTGTCAGAGCCACCATAAACAATACCATAGATACAGTCTTTGGTTGACCGGCATGCCCCACCGTCATCCCTAAATCACTGAAAAAATTGGTAAAGAAGGAATATCCTGCTGCTGCCGGGTCGGTAATTGTCCCACCCCGATAAAACACCATAGCCAGTGTGGTTAAAACAACAAACTACCCACAGGCGGCAATAACTAACTTGAATACATATTTGTGCCGGAACACAGACATTATTGTTTTCCCTCTCATTATTACGGGATAACCAAAATTTTAAAATATAATAATAACTAAAATGTCGAGCAGTTATAATTGCTCGACATTAAATTTATCTCCGATAGTTCCTCCGCCAGTAACTCAATGTTATATGCTGCCGGTTTTATATTCCCGGGAACAGCCGCGGTTATTTCCCTTCCGCTTCCTGTTCCATTTTTTCCAATCTGGTGTAATAATCCGGGAATTCATTGAGGTGCGCCAGCGCTATCTTTCCGGTCATAAGAGGGTCATTATTAGTAACATTGGTAGCTGGCTCAATCAAACCATGTTCCAGTTCCACATCCATACCCATGCGGTATTGCTCAATATCAAATTTATTCCAGTTAACCCCTAATTCCTCGCCTATTTTCCGTGCTTCTTCCGTACTAAAATGCTTCTGAGGTGTCATTTTTCTTTTACTCCTGCCTGCTTCACTATCATGAAAGCTACTATGCTAAAATAATTTACGGTACTTTAAAGGTTAAATGTTATAAGACAGCTTTTATCACAGAAACGACAATAGCAGAAATGGGATACCGATATTAAATATTAATTAAAACTATCCAGGACAACATTCGCTTTTCTGGAATAGAGGTCTTCCTTCGCCAGAAAATTCACTTCCCCGGAATGATTGGCAATCATATGGTCATTCATCTTGATTATCCCGAAATGCCGGTCACAATCGGTCACTTCAAAACCGCATATCGTACAACGAAAAACAAATGTCGTGGGAATTATTTTCTGCTTCACCACTTCATTAAAATCCTTCATATCACCACTACTCCTCATCCTGTAATATTATCCGTTCTCTTATCATTATTCTACACCATCTAACAGTTAAATTATACCTTACCGCCCGTTAAAGTAAAATACTATCTTAATCTTACGGTAAATTTTATGTATATTTTCATATTGACCTTCCCCCAATTTTCATATATCGTCTCATGCAATAAATAGGAATAAGGAGACAAATCAACTATTGCCCCTCCGGCTGAAATATCCGGTAATGGTCATCCCGCCGGGATAACGACAAATTAGAGAACAGAAAGAATCCGGATATTATTTAGTAATTAAACCATTCCGCAGGAAGAGGCGCAGAGTATGCCTCCGAAACAAGACAATCGCAAAGATAACCAGAATAATAAAACCTATCAGTTCCGGAATAAACACCGCTTGATTACTAAATAATTCCCGGAACATATTACCGACCCATTCCGGAACCGTCTCTTCCAACCGGGGAAACCCATGACCCAGTAAAGGCCAGAATAAAGTTGCCGGAGTGAGCCAGACCTCATCCAGCAGTAAATGCATCAGTGTCCCCCAAGCAAGAAGACCGATCCATAATTGCCGCCGGCTGTGATACAACCATAATCCCGCCAGAGTTAGTAATATCAGAAATAATAGCGTATGACTGTAAATACGACCATTATTAAGACTATCTCTCAATATAATCTGCCCCAGAGGTTTATCTATTATATCCGGCAACATGGAACCCACTACCAGCACGCGCAAATCTATCCCCGCCATTATTTGTGTAAAACTTGATGATTTCCCGAAACTATCGCTTACTGTATTAACTTCCATCAACTCACCGGAGACTGAAGATAAAGTCATCTTCCTAGATGACGCTGCCAGCCGGGCAGCAGACTTCTCTTTTATCAGCCAACCTAATCCCAGAGCAATTCCGGTATGCGCAAAAAGTAACATTAATAAATAATACCAAATAATATAAAAAGAATTTTACTATTTTGTTTGCTTTTTTTCTGACCATTATTGTAGATTGTCTTCATACATTACTCAAGAAAGTAACTATTTATCCATGAACGAAAAAAGACTCATTGTCCAGATACAGCCGAATGCGAAAATAAACGAAATAACCGGCTACGTGGATAATATCCTGCGCCTCAAAATTGCGGCCCCACCCGTAGAGGGAAAAGCAAACCGTGAGTTAATCGCATTCCTCAGCGAAATTCTTGATGTCAGTAAAAGCAGTATATTATTAGAAAAAGGCTCTACCAGTAAAAAGAAGGTACTCCTGATTAGAGGACTTACCCCGGATAAAATGGAAAAATTAACAGAAAATTTGAATAATAAAAACTCTGCCCAAAAGCGACTACTCTAAAATAGAGTAAAACTCCGGGACAGCTATCTTAACGCTGCACCCAGGTCATACGGCCAGATTATAAGACCTACTAGCACTTTCCACCATACAGGATGGACAAAGTCGATGAACCAGATAACCCCGCCGAAACCCGCCGCCGCTTTCTCGCTATGGTCACTCATTATTATCACTCTCCTTCCCTGCTAATTAACATCTTTCATCTTATATTTATCATTATATGTTGCTCTTTGTCCATGGTACAAATTCCTTTATAAAACATACCTTTATAAAACACAGTCACCTTTATATAAACCGTGTCAAATCATTTAAGTAGG
>DDXZ01000007.1 GCA_002347295.1 Dehalococcoidia bacterium UBA2247
AATCTTGGTGGTACTCCTGATGGTTGTATGATCTATGTCGGTATCGTAGGACTGGAAGGCGCGTAACACGTTTAGCTTTATTGAATAAGATAAGGAGGGACACGTGGCAACAATAAAATTTGATCCGCCTAAGACAAAGCAGACGTTTAACAATGCGGAATATATACTGACCAAGATAGATTTCAATAAGGCTGATGCTGAAGCAGAGAAAGCCTATCATGAAAAATTAGGTCGGGAAGTTCAGCTTGTTGAAGATGGTATATCCTGGTTGGTTTATACTAAAATCGGTAAGGTGTAATAGTTTATCAGCCGGTTAAGTATAAAGTTACGCTAATATTGTTAGTGTAGTATAAAATAAGAATTTAAAATAGCCAGCCCGATTTATAAATCGGGCTGGCTATTCATTTGTTTGAGTATAGTAAATTGTAGTGGTACTATTTATCTATGGCGAAGCTGATTAATAATTATCGTTTTGAACTTGAAGAAGACCACCATCATCCGGGCAATGGAATTTTTGGAGTGGTAGTGTTGCCGGCTGAGGATATAAGTCCGGTGTTACCTTATCTTAATAGTATCCTTAACGATACTACCTATGATCACGAAAATAAAATTCTTATCGGGAGTAGTGATAAGAAAAAATATGCTTTTCGTCCCTACGAAATAAGGGCGGGGAGTATTACCGATGTTTCCGACGCTCCTCGTGTTGCCATTAATATTGTTGATTTTGTTAATAATGTTTGGGAAAGGCGTGAAAGTATAAAGCCCAGCATAAAAGAACGTAAAGTTCCTGCCGCATATGATATTTATAAAGTATTACCTCGAAAGAATTGCCGGCAATGTGGTTGCTCATCCTGCCTTGCTTTTGCTGTCAAATTGCATGCGGGAGAGATAGGTCTCGACCAATGCAGGTTACTGACAGCGCCGGAATATGTCCCAAACAGAGAAAAAATCACCGCACTTTTTTCATAGTCACCGCGTTTGTTTTATCAGGATAGGTTTAAGTTTTTTATTTGCAATTATCTCCAAGCCAGTCCTTGATAATTTCTACAGTTTCTATATCCAGTATTTTGTCTTCTGCATTATAATTAACGCTATCAGCAGCAGTAATTTCTTCTTTGGTTTTAGTTTCGTATTTTAGAACATGGTTAGCATTGTCTGGATAGACAAAGGTTATATTTTCTTTCGCTGCTTGTTCCAGAAGTGTACCATCAACCTGCCAGTCTACCTGAATATCTTTCTTACCGATTATTACCAGAACTGGTTCTGTTACTCTGCCGATTAATGTTGCCGGGTCAACAGTTAATATTTCACGGGTGAAGGGAAGATTTATCGGCTGATAGAAGCCGGCAACAAGATTATTGATGCCTACAGGTAAAGATGGGTCGGCAACAAACGGTTTGTTTGCGAGAAAGTCTATAACGAGTTTATCGTAACCGGCCATAATTTCCTGAGCGTTGGGTAATACTGCGACCTGTGCTTCTATTTGCGAGTGCATTAAATCAGCCATGGAATGTCCCGGTGTGCCAGTAAGAATTAAACCGGCAAATTTCGGTTCTCTCTCCCACTGATAATTTAGTGCATGAATAGTACCTTCACTATTAGCAAGAATAAAAATTTTTGTTGTGTCGACATCTACTCGATTGACCATCTGGTTGACGGCGCCTGCCAGTTCGTCAATATGTCCCTTCATACTGATAGTTCCTATCATTAAGGGAATATTTTTTTCTGCATTTGGTCCGGTGACACGCTTGTCGTAGCGTATGGAAATGTATCCTGCTTTTGCCAGTTCTTCGGCTAACAAACGGGCACTACCATTGGTGCCGGGTAAGAGAGGAGAATTCCAGTCGCGGTCGGTAGGGCCGCTGCCGGCGACAAAGACAATTGCCGGATGCGGACCATCATTATTCGGGCGGGTAATTGTAGCAGCGACAGTGGTCTCGCCAATCATCCAGCTTATTTCTTCTGATACCGGTTGAATCGGCATCTCTGTTAGTGTCGGTGTAGATTTTTTTGATGAGGAACATCCCGTAATAATAATGGATAGCATTAATAAACCTGCCAGTACAATACTGATTTTACGATACATTAAATATTCTTTCTCCAGTTATGTAGTGTGATTACCCGGATAAAGTATAGATGATATCTTGTTTTAAATCATGTTTCCGTATCAGTTTGGTCTCATTCCAGAAGTATAAAGTTGCCGGTACTTTAAATGATTACTGCTCTATTTTGGGGGTAGTTGCCTCATCGATCCAATTCAGACTCTCTTCATTACCACCGATAATAGGCAGAGCGAGTATCTCCGGGACCTGATATGTATGAATTTTCTTTACAATAGTAATGATATCGGGCAGGAGTGCTTCTCTTGTTTTAATTATCATCAGACTTTCCATAGACTGGTCTACTTTACCCGCCCACCAGAAAGAAGAATTAACACGTGGTAGAATATTGACACAGGCTACTTTTTTCTTTGTCAGTAATTCAGTAGAAATACGCTGAGCTTCTTTTTCTGTTTCCGTCGTAATAAATACTATTATTTTATTTCGTTCTTTTTCGGACATAAATTTTCTCCATTTCCAACGATATTCAATACAATCGAGTTTAATCTATTTGATTATACTACAAGCGCAACTTTCCTGTGGTATTGGTAGCGTTCCTTTTTGGTTGTTCTCCTTATCATTCCGTTGTAAGCTTGTCCCGTACCGTGATACGGGAACGGAATCCAGAGGAGTGATGTATAGGCTGGATACCCTGCCCAAAGGGCACCCGCGTCGGTATGGATTATTGTGAAGATTTAAATATCAACCAAAAGAGAACACTACTGTGGTATTGCCCGTGTTTGTTTTTTGTAGTTGGTCTGATATAATTCAATAGTACTATTTGATGCATATGAGTGCCGTGTTGAGGAGTTGAGTGGTTGAATAGAGTATTGGCGTTAATTATGGCGGGTGGTATGGGAGAACGGCTTAAACCGCTAACTATAGAACGGTCAAAGGCGGCGGTCCCTTTCGGGGGGAAATTTCGCATCATAGATTTTACTCTTAGTAATTGTGTTAATTCCGGCATACGTCAGATATATGTACTGACACAATATCGTTCAGGTTCTCTCCATCAACATATTCAGGAAGGCTGGGGGATATCCAGTTCCGGGTTGGGCGATTATATTTACTCTGTTCCGGCACAACAGAAGATGGGATCGGACTGGTATCGTGGGACTGCGGATGCAGTGCGGCAGAACCTGGATTTACTACGAGGCAAAGATGTTGACCATGTTTTTATACTGGCAGGAGACCATGTCTACAAAATGGATTATTCTCAAATGCTGGATTATCACAAGAAAAGGAATGCTGGCCTTACGATAGGTGCTATCAGGGTAAGAAAAGAAGAGGCATCGGGACGGCTGGGAGTACTATCGACAGATTCAGATTATAAAGTATTTGGTTTTGAGGAGAAACCAGACCAACCCAAAACGATTGTGGGGGACCCGGAATACTGTCTGGCTTCCATGGGCATATATATTTTCAAAGTAGAGGCTTTGCGTGATGCCCTGCAAGGAACAGAAGCTGATTTTGGCAATGAGGTCATTCCGTATATAACCAGCAAGGAGCATGACGTTTTTGCTTATGATTATGAAAAAGAGAACAGTATTGAAGACTATGTCATAGAGGTAAGTGACGGGCAAAGAAGAAAAATGCTGGTCAGCCGGGCACGGGATTCTTCTTACTGGAGAGATATTGGCACTATTGAATCATATTATGATGCCAGTATGGACCTGGTGGGCGTGGATCCCATTTTTAATCTTTATGGAGAAAAGTGGCTAATCAGAAATTTTCAAAAGCCGTTACCGCCGAGTAAATTTGTTCTGGGAGGAAGAGCAATGGACTCGATGGTATCCGATGGTTGTATTATCAGTGGTGGCAGAGTATGGCACTCGATATTATCTCCTGGTGTGATTGTGGAACGTGATGCTGTAGTGGAGAAATCGATTGTCTTTGATGATGTTATTATTGAACCTCATGCACGGGTAAGAAGAGTAATTATTGATAAACAATGCCGCATTTGTTCCGGGGTATCTCTGGGGTATGATATGGAAGCTGATAAAAATATGGGGTGCCGGGTGACAGATACCGGAATAGTGGTTGTTCCCAGAGGAGCAGTGATCGGCGGGTGATTATCTCCTTAACCTAGTTCCGGGCAGTCTGAGGCTATCAACAATTAAAAGCAGATAAAGATTTTAATAGGGATATATTATCCATAGAACGCTTCTTTTTAGATTATACGGAACTTTGTATTTTAGGGCGGTGAAATGTCTGTATTAAATTCCAAATTACATGTTTTTATGGCATCTTCTGAGATTACTCCTTTTGCTAAAAGTGGAGGTCTGGGAGACGTACTTGGGTCTCTTCCTTATGTGCTACAGAACATAGGCTTGCGGGTTTCTCTTGTTATGCCAGCCTATCGTTCTGTGATTAGAGGAGATTACTCACCGGAAGACACCGGTATTCGTTTCAGTATACCGGTATCTAATAAAAAGGTGGAAGCAATATTACTTAAGATGAGAACAAATAGCGATATTCCCTTGTATTTTATCCGTGCAGACCGCTATTTTGACCGTGACCAGCTTTATGGAACGCCGGATAACGAATATGGCGATAATGCGGAACGATTTATTTTTTTCTCCCGTGCCGTACTGGAAGTACTTAAGTTTGACCCTCCTCAGATATTGCATGCCCATGATTGGCAGTCTGCTTTGTCTATAGTATTTGTTAAAGCACAACCTCATCTTTATCCCGTTATTTCTACCACGAAAACTCTCTTTACCATTCATAATCTGGGATATCAGGGTATATTCTGGGATAAAGACTGGCATTTGTTAAATCTGGATAAAAAATTCTTTACTTTCAGGTATCTTGAGTTTTATAACAAAATCAATTTTCTCAAAGGTGGTGTTGTTTTTGCTGATGCCATCAATACAGTAAGTCCAACTTATGCTGAAGAAATAAAAACAAAAGAATATGGTTTTGGACTGGAAGGAGTTTTTCAGGAACGTCGCAAAGATTTAACGGGTATTCTTAATGGTGCTGATTATAACGTTTGGAGTCCGGAAACAGATATATTTATCAAAGAAAAATTCAGTGTGAAAAATTTCGCTGGTAAGAAAGCCTGTAAAGCGGATTTACAAAGAATTTTTAATTTGCCACGGGATGCGAATATTCCGGTTATTGGTATGGTATCACGGCTGGTTGAACAGAAGGGGTTCGACCTTCTGGAGGAAATGTTCAGTAAGTTATTGGTGCGGAATATACAGTTTGTTCTGCTTGGCTCCGGAGAAAACAAATATCAGGAGTTTTTTTATAATATGGCGAAAAAATATCCGGAAAAAATTAGTGTCAGGATTGCTTTTATAGAATCGCTGGCACACAGTCTTATTGCCGGGTCGGATTTATTTCTTATGCCTTCCCGCTATGAACCTGGTGGGCTGACCCAAATTTACAGTTTACGTTATGGCACAGTTCCTGTAGTTAGAGCTACGGGGGGATTGAAAGATACCGTCAAGGAATTTAATTTTGATACCAGGCAGGGCAATGGTTTTGTTTTTGATGCATATAAGGCGAAAAATTTATTATTGGCAATAGATAGGGCATTGAATTGCTTTATAAATCATAAAGACTACTGGAATATCATAATGAAGAATGGGATGCAGGCTGATTATTCATGGGAGCGTTCTGCACGAGCTTATCATGCATTATACCGGAAAATTTTGGCGGAAAAATAATTCGAGGTACTATGGAAACATGGATAAAATAATAGCAAGGGTTATTTCACAGAAAGGAACATGTGAAGCAGGACATAAAAAGGGAGACGAATTTATTATCGGACAAAATACCCCTGATGGTATGTGTTCCTGGGCCTTTTACACGTTATTCCCGTTTGCGGAAGTATTGCAATTCAGTGGTTCTTTCCCCTGGGAGAAAAATCCCCGGAAAACAACTGTTGCCTGCCCTGACCCGGATAATCCCGTTGTTTTTGAACTGGAACTAATAAAGGAAGATTAATTCCTGAGTGAGATAAATCCTTTAATTCAGAAGTGCCAATATTTCATCACGGGGAATAGTTCTTTGTTCGGCATTAACCATATCACGAAGTTCCACGGTATTGTTTTTCAGCTCATTTTCTCCGATAGTTATTACCATTGCCGTACCAGAAGTATTAGCCTGCCGCATTTGTGCCTTTAAACTTCGAGAACCAAGAGAAGTAATGGCGGATATGTTATTTTGCCGCAGTTCTGCTGCCAGCTTGAGCGCTTCTTCCTTTGCCTGTTCACCGAGATAAGCAATATATACTCGAGGGGTAGGAAGAGGGGGTATGGCAATATCCGCTTTTTTAAGATTAAGGATAATACGCTCGATTCCTGTTGCAAAACCGATAGCGGGAGTATGCTTTCCTCCCAGTTCTTCTATCAGATTATCGTAGCGTCCTCCTCCTCCCAGAGCACTTTGTGCTCCTTCCTCACGGGGGAGAAATTCAAAAACCGTCTTGGTGTAGTAGTCTAGTCCTCGTACCAGGCAGGGATCCAGTTCAAAAGGTAAATCAAGCAGTTCCAAATAGTGCTGCAATTGAGAGAAGTGATTCTTACAGTCATCACAGAGATGGTCGCTGCTAAGGGGAGCAGACTTTGCCAGTTCGCGGCATGACAATTTTTTACAGTCCAGTAACCGCAGCGGGCTGCGTGTCAGCCTTTCTTTACACTCTGGACATAACTTGTCCGTGTGTTTGGTATAATAGCTTTTTAAAGCCTCTAAAAATGAAGGGCGGCACAACTGACATCCGATACTATTCAGTTTAATGGATAACTCTTTGAGTCCTAGCCCCTGATAAAAACGCCAGGCCATATCAATAATTTCAGCATCCAGTGAAGGGTCGGCTTCCCCGATTGCTTCTACACCGAATTGCCAGTGTTGGCGGAATCTTCCTAGTTGGGGCCGTTCATAGCGGAATGCCGGGGAAATATAGAAAAGTTTTACCGGTTGCGGCATATTATGCATACCGTGTTCCAGATAGGCACGGCATACCGGTGCGGTACCTTCAGGACGGAGGGTGATACTCGTGCCGCTATTATCATCGAAGGTATACATTTGCTTCTGTACAACTTCTGTTTCCTTGCCAACACCTCGGATAAAGAGAGCCGTTTCCTCAAATACAGGAGTGTCAATGCGCTGGTAGCCGTATAAATGGCAGGTGTCCCCAGCGTATTTTCTGACATATTCCCAATACGCCTGCTCAACCGGTAAGATATCGGCTGTCCCACGGGGCGATTTAATTTCGGTCAAGAGAGTATACCTCCAATATTGATGTAATATACAGAAGAGATACTTATTTTGTGTAATGTATTATAGCTCTAATTTGTTATTTCTGCTGTAGTATTATTTCTCCTCTGTTTTTCCAGATACACCATCAGGATAGCAATATCAGCCGGAGTGACGCCATCGATACGTGACGCTTGCCCGATAGTAACCGGGCGGAATCTCTCTAGTTTTTGCCTTGCTTCATAACGCAGTCCTTTTATCTGGTTGTAATCTATACTTGAGGAAATATTTCGTTCTTCCATACGCTGCATACGATTTACGGCATGTTTCTGTTTCTCGATATAACCGCCATATTTAACCTCTATTTCCGCCTGTTCCAGAATATCTGCTCCTGCTCCGGGAGCTGCTATTCCTGAGGAAGATAATGTCTGATAATTAACTTCGGGGCGGCGCAGATATTCCATCAGACTAATCCGGTTACTGCTACCATTATTACTGGAGTCGTTTACCACGATAGATGATTTCGTCAGACGTTCTAATTCCCATTTTATTTGTTCCCGTTTATTTTCTACGGTTTCGTAGCGTACCTTATCAATAAGGCCGAGACGGTATCCGATGGGGGATAAGCGCAGATCGGCATTGTCCTGGCGCAGAAGAAGTCGGTATTCCGCTCGTGAAGTAAAGAGACGGTATGGTTCGCTTAAATCACGGGTGGTTAAATCATCAATCATGACACCGAGATAGCCTTCGTCCCGCTTGATAATCAGGGGAGGCTTTCCTTTAATCTTAAGGGCAGCGTTGATGCCGGCAATAAGCCCCTGTCCGGCAGCTTCCTCGTAGCCGGTAGTGCCATTTATTTGTCCCGCCAGAAAGAGACCGGGAATAGCCTTTGTTTCTAGAGTAGCATTAATATGGCTGGATGGGACATAGTCATATTCGATGGCATAACCGGCACGCATCATTTCTACTTTTTCGAGAGCGGGAATAGTGCGTAGCATCGCCAGTTGGACATCTTCCGGTAGGCTGGTATTTGCTCCCTGTACATAGACTTCGCTGGTCTGCCATCCTTCCGGTTCCAGAAATAACTGGTGTTTTTCCTTGGTGGCAAATTTAACGATTTTATCTTCGATAGAAGGACAATAGCGTGGTCCGGTGCCTTTAATAATACCAGTGAAGAGAGGAGCACGATCCAGATTAGCACGAATAATATCATGAGTATTTTTATTTGTATGGACGAGATAACAGGGCATTTGCGGTCGCCATGGAGTGCTATCGCTCAGGGGATAAGCAGGATTAGGAGTAGGGAAATGAATACTTCCTTCCTCCGGTTTAACAAAACTAAAATATATTGGTGTGCTGCTGCCTGGCTGTATAATCGTCTTGCTGAAATCAATAGTACGTGCATCCAGTCTGGGAGGAGTGCCTGTTTTCAGTCTGTCCAGGGTGAAACCAAGTTTTATTAAACTTTGAGAAAGACCGTAGGCAGCAAATTCTCCGGCACGTCCTGCAGAATAGCTTTTATCTCCCACAATAACACGGCCGGAGAGAGAAGTGCCTGTTGTCAGTACGACACACTTTCCTTCATATATCCAATCGGTGCTTGTTTTTAACCGTATTATGTTACGAGTGTTATCTAATGTTATATCTTCAACCAGTGCCTGTTTTAAATCAAGATTTTGTTGCTGTTCCAGGCTGTATTTCATGGACAGTCCATACATTTTCTTGTCTGCCTGTGCCCGAGGAGCCTGAACAGCTGGTCCTTTACCATTGTTGAGCATTCTAATCTGGATAAAGGTGCGGTCGGTATTACGTCCCATTTCTCCACCCAGGGCATCTATTTCTCGTACAAGATGTCCTTTTGCCGGTCCACCAATGGAGGGATTACATGGCATCAGGGCGATATTATCCATATTGAGAGTGAGTAATAATGTATGGCATCCCATTCGTGCCGATGCCATGGCAGCTTCACATCCGGCATGACCGGCACCGATGACTATAACCTCGTATAGTGAGGTATCTGTAAATGCTGTCATGCCTGCCTCAAACTACGGATGAACTCTTTAAAGGTGGGGCGACGGCCGTACATCAGCAAGAATGCTCGTAGTGTTTTCGCTGCTACCAGGAAAGAGATAACGATGGATATCACCATTATTGTTATACTGGTTACCAATTCCCATGTCGGTATGTCTGTTAATCCTAAACGTAGTATAACCATGGAAGGGGCAGAAAGAGGGAAAAAAGTAAAGATACGTGCGATGACATGGTCCGGCTTCAGCATGATCAGGTTGAGTAGCCATAGAGGTATCATTGCTCCAATAGTAAAAATACCGCTCAGTTGCTGGCTTTCCCGCGCAGTGGAACCAATGGCTCCCACCCCGGTCATTAATATGGCGTACAGGAGATAGCCAAGAATGAAATAAGTAATTCCCAGTATTACCAGACGGGGGGTGAAAGTAAAGATGTCACTGATACCGCTTATTTGTGTGGATGCCAGTTGCATTAATCCGAATCCTGTGATAAACCAGAAAACAACCTGCAGTAATCCGGCGATACCCAGCCCGATAACTTTTCCTACGAGTAGCTGTAATGAAGAAATTGAAGATAGCAATATCTCTATAATACGGTTTTCTTTTTCTTCTATCATGCTCTGTAATAAATATCCTGATGAGGTAAATATGGCTATTATCAGCAGGACGACAAAGATAATAGATATAACGAATGTACCGATACTGCCCTGATCTGTCGCGGGCTGGCCGCTCTCATCCAGCAGGATAGTATTTATTGTCTGTATTGGTTTTTCCAGACGGAGAAGCGTTTTTTCATCCAATCTGTCAGCGAATGCATTGTTCATGTTGACCAGCAGGAAATTGTTGATCTGGCTTCTTGTTTCGGATGAAATGTCAAGATCGTTTTCCGTACTGTACAGTGTTATTATACCGCTATCGAAATAATCAGCCGGGATGATAAAGTATTTCTCGATATCTCCTTGTGTTAGAGCGATGTTGGCTTGTTCTTCACTGGTATATGAAATGAGAGAAAGATTGGATTGTTCGATAGGAATGTTGAAAATTCCTACTTCATCCACGTAACCTGCTTGAATTACTTCTGCTGATGTTACTAATCCCTGTGTCAGACTCTGAATGAGTCCGTATCCGGCTATGCCCACCAGTGCCAGTATGGGGAAGATGAGGGTCATGATGATATAGGATTTTTTCTTTAAGGTCTGCCCTAATTCATGTTTGGTTACCAGCAATATCTTGTTCATTTGTTCTGTTCCACTACTTGAATAAATATCTCCCGTAAAGAGGGAACACCAATTTCATATTTCTTAATATCCATCTTCTTATCCAGTAATTCCTGAAGTATCATTTGTGGTGTAGAGTTTTCTTTCAAAATAAGTTCCTGATAGCGTCCGTTTTCCCTGATTTCTTTAACGCTATTGATATCACTTATTGTATCGGATGATTTCACAAATACAGAGTTTACCGGGTATTGCGATTTAATTTCTTGGAGTTTTCCGTAGAGTACCGATTGTCCCTTATTAATCATTAATATGCGGTCACATAATTCTTCTACTTCATTCATCATGTGAGTACTGAGGATAATGCTTTTCCCTTGTTCTCTTAAAGTAAATATCATCTCCTTCATTTTGTTTGAGTTGACCGGGTCTAGCCCTGTGAAAGGCTCGTCCAGAATGATTAATTGTGGTTCATGTAATATCGTAGTAATGAACTGAATTAGTTGTCCCATTCCTTTACTCAATGTCTCAATACGCTTGTTGCGATGGGGCAGCATATCTGTTTGTGCCAGAAAATCGTCGGCTTTTTCGGCGGCAATGTTAGCGGGCATGTTTTTTAATGTTGCCAGATAGACCAAACATTGAAACACTGTTAATTTACGGTAAAGGCCCCGTTCTTCCGGTAAATATCCAATTTTATCTTTGGACTGCTCATTCATCTTTTCGTTCATTATGCGGATATCACCTGTATTAGGCTTGATAATATCCATGAGCATTCTGATAGTGGTGGTTTTTCCTGAGCCATTGGGGCCGATAAGCCCGAATATTTCTCCAGGGTTAATGTTAAACGAGATATCATTAACCACACGGGTAAGACCATACTCTTTACTTACATGTGACACCTCGGCAATATATTGTGGCTTATTATTGAACATATAATATTTATTAAGATTATACGTGAATAGTCTATAGACGTCTTTAAAGATTGTATTATAAAATAAGCGATAAGAGAAATGAAATTAAGTTTTAGAAAAAAATTGGCACAGGTAATCAAAAAGAATCAAAGCCTGGTCTGCGTTGGATTGGACCCTGATCCGTCGCGGATTCCCGGTATTGATATTCTCGAGTTCAATAAAAATATAATAGATGCTACGGTAGATTTGGTTTGTGCATACAAAATAAACTTCGCTTTTTATGAGGCATTAGGGGAGCGGGGTGTAGAGATATTGAAGAGGACGGTAGAATTTGTTCCTGATGCGGTAATCACTATTGGTGATGCCAAGCGCGGAGATATCGGGAATACTTCGAAGGCCTATGCTAAAAATATTTTTGATTATTTTAACTTTGATGCTACTACGGTAAGTCCTTACCTGGGGTATGATTCCATAGAGCCTTTTCTGCAATATGCTGAGAGAGGTATTTTTATCCTCTGCCGTACTTCGAATGCCGGCGCGCAGGATTTTCAATCGTTACAGTGCTCCTCCTGTTCGGGTAGTCAGCCGTTATTCCATGTGGTTGCCCGTAAGGCCAAGGAGTGGAATAAGAGTAATAATATCGGGCTGGTGGTGGGGGCTACTTATCCCGAAGAGATGAAGCAAGTGCGCGATATTTGTCCTGATATCCCTTTTCTTGTTCCGGGTATCGGTGCGCAGGGAGGAGACCTGGCTTTGTCGGTACACTGGGGAGTAAATACCGGAACCGGCGGTGCTATTTTTAATTCTTCCCGACAGATATTATATGCGTCTACAGGAGAAGATTATGCAGTAGAAGCGAGAAAATCGGCGGAGAAACTGCGTGGTGAGATACAGGTATTGCAAGAAAAAAATTAAAAATTTTTATAATAGTCAGTACGGATAGTTTTTCCTCATCCATCATCTTTCATAATCCTTATGTTGCTTGATTGCAAAAGTTCAGAAACATATTGGACTCCGGGGAGGTGATTGATAAGGAGTCCGGATGAAACAGACCTATCCGTGTCAAATCATTTAAGTAGGT
>DDXZ01000052.1 GCA_002347295.1 Dehalococcoidia bacterium UBA2247
ATACGGGGTAAGAATGACAATAGAAGGTCAGCATGACGGGAAAAGGTGATGTCGTTTTAGTAGGCAAGCGCTGCATTTCCACACCTGTCATCCTCGCCTCCGCAAGGATGACAAGTAGAGAAATCTGGATTCCGTTCCCATAGTACGGGACAAGCTTACAACGGAATGGTGATTGGAGTATTTGGTCATTATAAATTTATAATTTTGTATTTGTTTGGAGCTTGGATTTTGGTATTTCAGGTTTATTTATGCCCTGGGCTCCCGCTCGGAGGCGGGAATGACAATGGAAGACATTTCAAAATAATACACTACCGAATTTTACGGGCAGTAGGCAAGCGATTACAGATGTTGTATTATAAAGAAGTGGAATAATATATTATGCTTCAGTACGACTAAAGATATTCTTTTATTTGCGATTATTTATTCAATAAAGTCTGCCCACCAATCACACCTCTTGATTTTATAGAAAGATAAAGATGGAGGTAGAAATGAACACCGGTACGGAACAACAAAAAATTATTTCACAATCTATTGACAAACCGCATTAATTTATGTTAATAGTAATAATAATCATTACTATTATTTATCAAATAAACTGATTCACTGACTAAAGGAGGTGTAAAGACATGGCAGTAAAGAAAGAAGGAGAAAAATATCGCTGTAATATTTGCGGTAACGAAGTGACAGTTACTAAAGCGGGTGGTGGTACGCTGGTGTGCTGCGGTGAAGATATGGAGAAAGTAGGTTAACAGACAAGCTTTGTCAAATTTTATAGCGCTAAAAATGGTATAGAAAATGGCATAATTAATGAAGTTCCAAGAATTTTATAAAAAGGAGGGACGATATCATGGAAGAATTAAAGGAGAAAGTGATCAGCTTGCCCCGGTTAGGAGAACCGGCACCGTCATTCGAGTCAACTACGACACATGGAGTATTGAAACTGGAAGATTTTAAAGGGAATTGGCTTATCATGTTCTCTCATCCGGCAGACTTTACTCCTGTATGCACCACGGAATTTATTGCATTTGCAGAAATATATCCGGAACTCCAGAAAAGAGGGGTAGAACTACTGGGGCTGAGTGTAGATAGTGTTAGTTCTCATATTGCCTGGGTACGTAATGTAGAGGAAAAGACGGGAGTAAAAATACCGTTCCCCATCATTGCCGATTTAAATAAAGAAGTATCTCTGGCTTACGGGATGATTCATCCCGGGCAGAGTAAGACGGAAACAGTACGGTGCGTGTTTATCATTGACCCCAAACAGATTATCCGTACTGTCTTATACTATCCTCTCACGACAGGGAGAAACATGCAGGAAATACTGCGGATAATAGATGCATTACAGATGGCAGATGAGCATCATGTAGCCACACCGGCCAACTGGAAACCGGGAGAGAAGGTAGTAGTACCTCCTCCTAACACACAAGAAGGGGCGGAGGAGCGAGTTAAAGAGGGATACGAGTGTGTTGACTGGTATCTCTGCAGGAAGAAAATATAATATAGGGAATAGAGGAGAGAACAATGGCCTGTATCAGTCCAGATGGAAAATTAAGTGAATCCGGGATGAAGATGCTTAATACTCTTAAATCAGGCTCAGCCACACCGGAAGATGTTGCGCGTATTGCCCTGCCTCCATTATTCAGGGTAAGAAGTGGGCTGCGTGAACTAGCACAGGCAGGCATCGTGAAGACCGATGGTGACAAATATTTAGTTACGGAAAAAGGTATGGCCCTGAAGTCTTGACTACTTATTAAAATATAAGATAAATGAAATGAATCAGGAGACAATAGCGGATTGCATATTATCTCAGAAGAGACAGGATAAATTTAGTAAAAGGAGAGGTAATGCATGAGTGAATCAGTATGTGGGACCAGAACAGAGCATAATCTTTTAGCATCCTTCGCCGGAGAGTCACAGGCAAGAAACAGGTATACTTTTTTTGCCAGTGTTGCCCGCAAAGAAGGATATGAGCAAATTGCCAATATTTTTAGCGAGACAGCAGGAAATGAGAAAGAACATGCCGAGATATTTTTCAAGTATCTCGAGGGTGGCGACCTGGAAATTACGGCGGCGTACCCGGCCGGAATTATCGGAGATACAAAAGTAAATTTAAAAGCAGCAGCAGATGGAGAAAAACTGGAATGGAGTAAACTTTACGCTGATGCCGAGAAAATTGCCCGCGAAGAAGGATTTTCGGATATCGCCACTTCATTTAAAGAAATTGCGGAAGTTGAGGAATTTCATGAGGGGCGATACCGTAAATTATTACGGAATGTTACTGCCGGCGAGGTATTTAAGAAGAAAACTTCCGTAAAATGGCATTGCACCAATTGCGGCTATATTCATGAAGGGGTAGAAGCTCCAAAAGAATGCCCGGCGTGCAAACATCCCCAAGCATATTATGAGCTACTGGCAGAAAATTACTAGCTCAATACCGTTGTAATCAAAATACCGTTATCTTTCCAGGGAGGCTAGAAAAATGAAAAAAGTGCTTATTGCTTATTTTTCCTTGACGGGGAAAACGGAAAAAATGGCGGAATATATTGCCGAAGGAGTTCGTTTTAGCGGAGCGCAGGCAGTGAACCGGAAGATAGCGGAGGTCAAGACAGTGAGTGATCTCACAGGTTATGATGGTTATATCTTCGGTTCTCCTACCTATCACCGGGATATGGCGGAGCCGATGAAGACCTTCCTTTTCCTGGCGAAAAATACTGATCTCGAAGGGAAAATGGCGGGAGCTTTTGGCTCTTATACCCATAGTGGAGATGCTCCTGCCATAATTTTCGATACCATGCAGTATGTTTACCGGATGCAACCCTGTGAGCTCGGTTCATTTAATCTTAAAGAGGCTGTAGTTGATACCAGCGAAGGTGTGCGTGCCTGCCAGGACTACGGCAAGAGTTTTGCGGAAAAAATCTAGAGTAATATACCTGAATAGAACAGGAGATGTGTCATCAGTAAGGAGTAAAATGATGAATTCTAAGGCACTTTATAATTTGAGCTATGGTTTATATCTCGTTTCCTCGAAGAAAGGAGATAATCAGAATAATGCACAGGTGGCCAATACCGTCTTTCAGGTTACCTCCGAACCAGCGACTATTGCTATCAGTATTAATAAAGGTAATTTTACCTGGGAGTGTATCAAGGAAAGCGGTATTTTTGCTGTTTCCGTGCTCCAGCAGGATACTCCATTGGCCTTTATCGGTAATTTTGGTTTTAAATCAGGAAGGGATATGGACAAACTAGTGGGAATTAATTTTAAAATCGGTCAAACAGGAGCCCCCATTATTACAGATAACGCCAATGCTTATTTCGAAGCGAGTTTAACGAAAGAGCTGGATGCAGGCACGCACACTCTTTTTATCGGGAAATTAGAAGATGCCGATGTCCTTAATAACAAACCTGGAATGACTTATGCTTATTATCATGAAGTAAAACGGGGAACGACCCCCAGGAGTGCTCCCCATTATATTAAAGAGGAATAAGGAGGTATTTCTACAAATGGCAAAGTATAAATGTAAAGTATGCGGCTGGATTTATGATCCTTCTGTAGGTGATCCGGATGGGAAAATTCCTCCCGGGACGCCCTTTGAAAAATTACCTGATGACTGGACCTGTCCTATGTGCGGAGCAGAAAAAAGTGAATTTGAGAAGATTTCCTAGATTATTTGGTTACTGACAGCCAGCGCACTTATTATAAAATCGTATTATTAATTAATAGAAGGAATGCTAGTAATAATACGCCGGTATTTTTCCTGCGCGATCCGCTGAAGTTTCCCGACCTTAATCACGTAGTACACCGGGATTAACATACCAATATGCGCAGTGCCCGCAACCAGTGGGACTTCTTTACCTCTCTTCCGGAGGCACTGCATCAGGTAACTATTGTCATGAGTGACGGCGGTATTCCCTATTCTTATCGCCACATGCATGGTTTTGGCAGTCATACCTTCAGTCTCATTAATGCAAGAAACGAAAGGTACTGGGTTAAGTTCCATTTTAGAACCCAGCAGGGTATCCGTAATTTAACGGATGAAGAAGCGGTTGCCATTATTGCCCATGACCGCGAGAGCAATCAGCGTGATTTATTAACCAGTATTGCAAATAAAGATTATCCCCGCTGGACATTGTATGTCCAGATTATGCCGGAAAAAGAAGCAGTAAAATACCGTTTTCATCCTTTTGACCTTACTAAAGTCTGGCTGCATAAGGATTATCCTTTAATTGAAGTCGGGGTAATGGAATTGAACCGTAATCCGGAAAGCTATTTTGCCGATGTAGAACAGGCGGCTTTTAACCCGGCTAATATTGTTCCGGGAATCGGTTTTTTCCGGATAAAATGCTCCAGGGACGCTTGTTTGCTTATGGCGATGCCCAGCGTTATCGCCTGGGGTAAACCATCATCTTATTCCGGTAAATGCTCCCTGCTGCCCCTTTAACAGCTATCATCATGATGGGCAAATGCGGGTGGATGGTAATCATGATGCTACTCCTGGTTACGAGCCAAACAGCTACGGTGAATGGCAGCAGCCTGCTATCTCCGCGGTTCTTCCCGTTGTTATCAAGTATTACTGAACAACCAAATCTGCGGAAGCCACCTGCGCAACTATATTGAAGGGAAAAATATGTGTCGCCGTGATAAAAAATTACTTTAATTTTCCTCTGGATGGTTATTGCAGTGTCTGCCTTTTTTCTTACCGATAGTAGTATTGTCAGGGTGATACTGGCAGTTGCTGTTGTGGGAGTCACTTTTCTATTATTTTACTTAAAACGAATAAAAGTAGTAACAAGGAGCTTATTGAAACCTGATATAAAAACAGGATATTATTCTAGTACAAATAATTCAGTTAATGGAGGAAACAGATGGAACATAAATTAATGGAACTGCCTTATGCGAAGGATGCTCTTGCTCCCCATATTTCCGCGGAGACGCTGGAATACCACTATGGGAAACATCACAAGGCCTATGTTGATAATATTAATAGATTGATAATCGATACGGAGTTTGCCAGTTTGTCTCTGGAAGATATTATTAAGAAAGCAACAGGGGGCATTTTCAATAATGCCGCACAGGTGTGGAATCATAGTTTTTACTGGAATTGTCTTTCGCCTCAGGGTGGTGAGCCGGGGGTTGAGCTAGCACAGTTAATAGTGAAAAACTTTACTTCATTGGCACAGTTCAAGGAAAAATTCACGGCGACGGCAGTGTCTCAGTTCGGCTCCGGTTGGGCCTGGCTGGTAAAAAATCCTGATGGCAGTCTGGCTATTGAAGCGACGAGTAATGCTGACAATCCTTTGAAAGAGGGTAAGAAGCCGCTTTTAACCTGCGATGTCTGGGAACATGCTTATTATATTGATTATCGTAATGCCCGCGCCAAATATATCGATGCCTTCTGGAATCTGGTGAACTGGAAGTTCGTCAGTGATAATCTAAGATAACAGTTCTGTATCAGGCGGAAAAAACTAACCGGGCTTCTTTTATTGTTTTGTTCTATTGGTGGCGTAGTTCTCTGAGGGGCAATTATAGTGTATTATTTTGAAAAGAGCGGGATGTCCCGCTCTTTTCAGAAGAAAAAGATATATATTTTATATTAATTTTGTCACCGAAATGTCACCAAAACCCTCTTGTTTCTCCTGATTTTACAAAATATAATTGAGAATAATTATGGTTAAAGAGGTATAAATATCAGTGAAGATACTCTCTGTTTTTTTTATAATATTACTGGGTATTGTTCCTGCGTGCAGTAGTCCCGCGGAAACCCCGGATTCCGGTGTTATCACTACTCCTCAGGTGACAAAGTTATCTACTGTGACAAATAATGATGTTCAGGTAGCAGGGATTACTTCTGCCTTAATTCTTGATATGGAACAGGTTGATAAATATTACAGTGACGGTTTAAGTGCCGTGGCACAGGTTCAGTCGGTTACAGCAACACCGGTTTCGTATTCCGGTAACAGGGATTACACTATTCAACTGGCCAGTATCATAAATCGCCCCTGGACGATTTCTCCGGAGACACTACAGCTTTTGGTGGATAATGTTCCCCCTGAATTTCTCCAGCCCCTTCCTGCCAGCGGCGGCATTGCTGCTCCGGCGGGGGGATGTCCGGCAGCGGCAGAACCGACGGTGACTTTTGAAACTGAGGGTGGTTCTACGGTAACACCCGAATTTATTACCAATAAAAACCTCAAGGCTTTACCCTCCGAATTGTTAACTATGGACCAGAATAGCTCTGGCAGTCTTACTTCATTAATTAATTCCGCAGTGCAGTCCGGAGACCGCAGTCTGGCGACAGCACAGGGCTGGGATAATCTCCTCTGGGATAAACTGGAAGCATTGCAGACTACACCGCAGTCATTAATGGACTATCAGCTCTGGAATGCTTCGTCCGACCTAGAGCAGCAGGTAGCCGCGGCTTATCGGGAGCGTATTCAGGCCGCCGGTGTGCCGGCGATGGTAATGAATGCTTTTGATGCCTCTGCTAAATCCGGCTGGTTTACCAGTACGCTGCCTAGGGCAGAAGATGCCCTTAACCGGATGTATATCGAGGGTGTCCTTTCCGGGAGCCTTAATGGCGTGGTACATGAACAGCGTGATTTCAGTATTCCCGTAGCGGGGAACGCTCCTGTTTATGGCGTGCAGACCGGTACCGGTAACGTCACCTGGGAACATCCTGAACTGGGTTTAATGACCTTTGACCTAGAGATAAATCTGGATAAATTCGATGAAAAAGGCCGGGCCGTTGGCGGCAGCACCATTGCCCGGGATGCGGAAAAAGGTTATGAAATTAAATTCACCTTTAATCCGGATGGCACGAAAACAGGCGATGTATATAAAGATGGAGAACATGTCGGTCAGGTTACTATGACCACCAATGCGGAAAAATTTGAGAATTATCTTGATCTCAAGAATAATAAGACAGAACCTTTGCCCGAGGTGAAACTGGATTAAAAAATAATTACTTTGATAAAGGTGTAACAATAACGCTAATATTGCGTTTGTTAAAGAGGAGGAAAAATGCAAAAATCATTTATTCGGGTCATGGTATTACTGGTGGTAATTTCGCTTTTACTGGTGGGATGCTCCAGCGGTGTCAGTCAGGCAGGCTATGATGCTCTAAATGCCTCACTGCAGAATACGCAGACCGAGCTGGATGACAGCCAGGGGGAATTAGAAGTAACGAAAACAGCCCTGGCGGATGCGGAATCACAGTTGGTGGAAGAGCAGACCAAACTGGAAAATGCCGAAAAGACTATTACCGACCTTGATGACCAGAATCAGGCTTCTTTGCAGTTGATTAAAGAAGAATCGGCTATTACGGCTTATTTGCTCTGGTTTGATGAATATTACGGGAAGGACATTCTAAATTCGGCCACTCCGTTATTTAATGCCCGGATGTACAATTTTATCGCGGCTACCGGTGATGCTAATTCTATCGCTGCTTTCAATGTCTATCTGGAAAAAGATACCGCTTATCAAGCGGTACTGGCGGCATTGCCTCAGGATAGCAGTGCCTGGACGAAAGCCCAGTATGATTCCTGGGTAGCGGCTGGTGAGGCCCGGACTACCGCTCTCGGGCAGGTGGGGGGTCATTTGAAATTGGTGATGGATAAAATTACCTGGTTTCAAGGTTTATAATTGATGATTACTATTACCAAGGTAATAGTTACAGGAGGTGAAAAATGAAGAAAAATATCTCGCGCACTTTTCGTTTTAGTTTGATTCTGGTATCTATTCTGGTGGTTTTAATGACTGGTGGACTTGCTTTTGGGCAGGTGCCACCACCGCCACCCCCACCGCCACCCCCGGCAGATGTTCCCCCGCCGCCTGATACTAGCCTTGTACCGCCCGACGGTATGATGCCACCTACGGGTACTGTTTCCAGCGGCATACCGGGAGATACAACCACTCCGGGGATAGACCCCAGTATGATGCCCGGCGGTATGATGATGCCCGACGGTACCATGCCGCCTATGCCCGGTGGAATGGGTGATATGAGCGGTATGATGCCGCAGGGGATGATGATGCCGGAAGGGATGACTTTCCCGGAAGGTTTTTCTTTTGGTGACATGATGGGTACTATGCCCGATGGTAACTTCAGCTTTGTCGTTCCCGGTGTTTCCGGGGGCGCCGGTCCGGCGATTGGTGATGGTGGCGTTCCTGGTGGTGCCGGTGGCATGATGCCGCCCGCTGGTACGATGCCCGGTGGTATGGGCAATATGTCTGGTATGATGCCCGGCGGTACGGGTAACATGATGGGTGATATGAGTGGTTCTCCTTTTGCCGGGATGTTTGAAATGCCGCAGGGATTCACTTTTGGTGAACCTCCCCCCATGGTTGGTATCCCGATGGGTGGTGGTGTTTCCGGCGCTGTTCCTCCGGGAAGAGTAGGCTGGGAGCAAAATGCTGATGGTACCTGGAATCCTCCGGCAGATTTTAATCCACCCCCCTGGTGGGATGCTCCCGCAGGATATTCCGGTGGTGCTCTTCCGGAAGGAGATACTCCCTGGTCTCAATTACAGGATATTATGACCGGTATGGGTCTTCTCCCCGGTGATATGGGGACAATGCCTGGTGATATGGGTGGAGGAATGCCGGGAGGTATGCCTCCGGGTATGCCCGGTCCCATGACGGAACCTCCCGCCGGTACCGGATGGCAACCAACCGAAGGCGGCTGGATGCCTCCGGAGAACTTTGACCCACCCGCTTGGTGGACTGCTCCCGAGGGATGGGAGTTCGGGGAACCCCTACCGGATGGGACTGCTCCCTGGCAGCAAATCAGTACCATGACACCAGTGGGCGAATCACCTTTTGGTGGGATACCGCAATTTCCTGCTGGAGAAGGTCCTGTTGGTACTCCCCCTCCCGTAGATGTTCCTACCGGTGGTCCTGGCGCCGGTAATGGCCCTCCGGAGATTCCCCCGGCACAATTTACCTGGGCGCATAGTTTCAGCACCCCCCGTGTTCTCACTGATGCCGCCGGTAATCCTTTTACCGATGCCGCCGGTAATCCTCTTCAGGGAATGCTGGTGATGGATGAAGAAGGTAATCTCATCTATGGTCCGTTCGGTTATCCTATTGTTGTACTTGAAGAATAATCTTAGTTAATTAGTAATAGTATTAATAACATGGGGCAGCATTTCAGGCTGCCCCATGTTATATTCTGCTTTTCACCATAATACAGTCTCCTTTGACCCTACCTGTCAGGATATCATATAATTTTAATATATGGTTCAGAAGAATTGGTTTCGTGTCCGGGAGATTTCATGAGTTTAAACGATATTATTTTCCTGGTGCTCTTTATCATCAGTATTCTTATGGCAGCACTTTTTAGTGCTGCAGAGACAGCTCTGGTCAGTATGCAGAAGGTGCGCCTGCATTATCTTATCGAGCAGAAAGATGCCCGGGCGCCCAAAGCTGCTTTTATCATCCGTAAATATCAGGAAATCCTTACCACGATATTGCTCGGTTTGAATTTCTTTGAAACTGCTATTGCTACTCTCGGTACCATTGTCTGTGTGCTCTGGTGGGGAGAAAATACGGGAGTAATTGTTGCTACTATTGCCGGTACCATCATCACTCTCGTCTTTGCGGAAGTGGTTCCCAAATACCTCGGTATCCGTTACAGTGAGAGTGTTGCGTTGCGTTTTATCAATTTTCTCCGCATCAGCTATATTGTTTTATTCCCCATTATCTTTATTTTAACCCATATCAGCACCCGAATTCAGAATCTTTTCGGGAATTACTCTGAGATTAAGCCGACTATGAGTTCGGAAGAGATGCGGGTTGCCATTAATATTGCTACCAGTGAAGGAGTTCTCCAGGAAGAAGAATCGGAAATGCTGAAAAAGGTATTCCGTTTTTCCCGCCGTCCGGTGAGTCAGATTATGACCCCGCGGACAGAAGTTAGCTGGATTGAAAAAGGTACTACTATTGATGATTTCTTAAAAGCCTATGCAGAACATCCTCATAGCCGTTTCCCGGTCTATGAAGAACTACCGGATAATGTTATTGGTGTCCTCTCCCTTAAGGATGTTGTGATGGCGCAGGCCAGCGAACATATCAATAATGATGCACCGGTTGACCGGCTTATCCGCCCTACTTGTTTTGTCCCGGCCACCAAACATCTGGGAGAATTATTCGCGGAAATGCGGGAAAGGAATTATCATCTTGCTATTATCGTTGGTGAATATGGTGGTGTCTCCGGTATTGTTACTCTGGAACAACTGGCGGAGGAAATTGTGGGTGATATGCGTGATGAACTATCGGGTGAAGACGAAGACCTTATTACTATTAAAGAAGATACCTATCGTTTTGACCCTTCGTTATCTATTGAAGAAGCCAATGAGGAACTGCAACTGGATCTTCCGGAGGGGGAAGGATACACTACCGTGAGTGGTTTTATCATGGCCCGTCTGGGACGTATTCCCCGCGAGGGAGAACAGCTTAAATATAAAAATATCCGTATCATCGTCAGTAAAATGGACCGCTTGAGGATTGATGAAGTAGTTATCTCCCAGGAAAAAGAAACAACTGCTCCTGCGGAGGCGGGTGAAAGTGCTCCTACCCCTTCTTAAACAGGTACTACTTAACAATAACTCAAAAGTCAAAGGTTAAAAGAAAGATAGCTAATAGCCGTCAGCAGTCAGCTATCAGGTGTCAGTTTACAGTTAATAGTTTATAGTACTACCACCCCACGACCGGATTGCTTCGGCCTGGCTTGACGGCCGTCTCGCAATGACCACGTTTGTCATCCTCGACCCG
>DDXZ01000069.1 GCA_002347295.1 Dehalococcoidia bacterium UBA2247
CCGAGTCGTGACCCACGCTCCTAGGGCCTGAATACTAAACGGATGTGGGATTTTCTTAGGTAGCAGCGATGGCTTAATATTCTGCATCGGGGTTTTCCTTCAGGAGATTTTCGTTTACCAACCAGGAGAACCATGTCCGGAGCGCCCGATGGTAAGCATGGACCGTTGCTGGCTGTAAATGCCGGTCATTGAGCGATAAGAGAAACATCCGGACATTGTTGCTAGTGAGCTGGTCAGCCTGGGGAAAACCGTTGGCTTCTGCAAACTGGACAAAGAGACCTAATCGTATTTGATAAGTATTAATTAATTGTCGCCTGCGTTTTACCATCTATTTTGCAGGAAAGCAGATAATATTTCAGGAATGAATTAAGGTCAAATTTTGCAGGACTGGGGTCACATATCGTGCCTATTCGTGTTTGACCCATTACACGAGGACTGGGGTCTACAGCCATATTTCATTGTTGGACACCTGCCGTTTTGTGCCTATTTTGGCATTTGGTGGGCCATTCTGGATTCGAACCAGAGACCCCAGTCTTATCAGGACTGTGCTCTAACCTGCTGAGCTAATGGCCCATTTGTATTTGTTATGAAATGAAATCAGACAAATTATACTATCACATAGCCTGTAAGCGCGCAATACTGCGCTGTTAAAAAAGAATATCCCATAAAGCAGGTTGTCCGGGAGGCGTTACGGACAGTACGCAAGAATGTAATATCGGAAGACTATTTTACTTCCCAGCGGGCAAAGCAAATTCTTACCAAACTGCAGTTCACGGTAAAAACCAAAACTTAGATCTGAGTAATTCTCTGCAATTTAATTATCTACAATGGACGAATTATATAGAAGACATGATTGTTTCATTAACCCTGGATTATCTGGTCAGACCAGATAATGACAACGGGGAGAGGTCGGAAATGACCATCGTTGAGGAAAATACTAATGAAGAATTTCTGGAGCGCGAGACGGGATTCGAACCCGCGACTTTTTGCTTGGGAAGCAAACATTCTACCACTGAATTACTCGCGCATCCCCGTTATTCTAGCTTTAAACTAATTTCTTGTAAAGAATATGCATTGCGTCATAATAATAGTTACCGAAAATAAGTATATTGCGTCAAAATTAGTGTTACCGAAGGGAGAGGTGTCGGATGTCAATAACGTAAACCAAACCTCTCATGCTACCAATAATCCCTGGTAATATTTCTGGATGTTATGCTGCCGGGGATAAATAACCCAACCCGACCTGCAAACGCTTCCGGTTAGAGAAGATCTCTATGTATTCTCTTATCTCAGCCATCGCTTCCCGCCGAGTGCGGTAATGGCTGTGGTACACCAATTCCTGTTTGAGAATGCCCCAAAAACTCTCCATCGGTGCATTATCATAACAGTTCCCTTTCCCGCTCATTGATACTACCAGCCCAAAACGCTTCAGCGACCTCCGGTACTCGCCGCTGCAGTATTGAACACCACGGTCGGAGTGATGCAATATCTCCTTCTCCGGCGGCCTTAACGATACTGCTCGCAGAAGAGATTCCTCTACCAGGTTCTTACTCAACCTCTCCCCCATGGCATAGCCCACGATCTCTCCGTTGAATAGGTCCTTGTGCCCGGCCAGGTACAGCCATCCTTCATCCGTGGGTACATAGGTGATGTCGCTAGATTTAACCGCCGTCTGGCCTTCCCCCAGGACAACTTCTCCTCAATAACCAGTTTGACTGCTTCCTGGCGAAACTCTTTCGTGTACTTCCCTCGTGGGATCCCTTTCATCATGACACCTCCGTCGTTCTATTTTACTTCAACTTTGGTGTACGTTTTTTCTATCCTATACCACCTGTTACAGTATTACAATTATTAAGATTATACCGTATATTTCAATATCCGTTGGGAGAAACACTTCTTGATGTGGGTTCGCGCCACTGCCTCAGTAATCCTGATTTACCCACGAAATTAATCAATTTGATTTATTTGCTTTTTATTTTTTCTGACGATTTGATATCAACGAATAGACTACCGGCACTACCAGCAATGTGAGCAGGGTAGAACTAAATAGTCCGCCAATCACCACGACCGCCATTTCTGCAGCAACGATTACCCCTTCTCCTATACCCAAAGCCATCGGTACCATAGCAATGAGTGTGGTTAATGCCGTCATCAGGATAGGACGCAGTCTCCTCTCTCCACCGGCGATGATAGCTTCTTTGATAGGTATGCCATCCTTCCTTAAATCATCGATATAGGAGATTAAAACAATAGCATTGCTGAGAACAATGCCCACCAGCATGAGAATACCCATGAGTCCTACTACTCCGATAGTATGTCCGGTTATTGCCAGAGCAACGAAGGCGCCGATAGCAGCCAGAGGTAGAGTAATCATAACAATCAAACTCTTAATAAAGGAACGGAAAGTGATCAATAATACCAGGTAGGAGAGAACAACAGCTATTATGATGGAAAGATACATGCGGTTAAAGCTTTCTGCCATTTCTTCCGTCACGCCACTAAAACCGATAGATAGCCCTTCTGGTAGATTCATATCATTGATGGCTTCCTGTATCAAGCCGTTTACCGCACCGACATTCTTTTGGGTAATAATTCCGGAGATAGTAGCGGCCAGTTTCTGGTCTACCCGCAAATATTGAGTGGGTACGGGTGCTACAGCTATGGTGGCAATATCTCCCAGAGCAATGGTTTTGGTTGTTCCTATCTGCAACTTGTTGAGAATATTGATATCCTCTGTTTGTGCGGTAACGCTGTTGATATATATGGGATACGGCTGTGTGTTAATGGTAGTTGCGCCGGCAGTACCACCTTGCTGCAACAGCATTAATTCGCCCTGTAAAGTGCTTACTTCACTCATCATTCCGCTCGCCATTAGTTTAGCCGGATCCGCGGTTATTATTACCTGTGATTGTGTTTTCCCGGCGACAACCTCAACCTTGCTTACACCGGATATATTTCCCAGTATATTGGATAACTCCCGGCTAATAGCAGTGATATCTTCCATGTTATCGCCCCGTATGGAGAGTTCAAAGGAAGAGCTTGCTCCCATAACCGATGCTTCTAAACTCTGCACCTCAATGGTGCCGGTAGTAGCGACAGTATTCATGCTATTCTTTATCTCTTCCAGGGCTAATTCTGTTTTCACATTTTCTACAGTATTAACGAATATTTCTGCCTCGGGCGCCGCGCCGCCCAATAATACGGCAAAACTGTTTTGCGATGAACCGATAGTGGTACTAAAAGAAGCAATATTATTATTTTGCAGCAATACTGCTTCCACAGAATCGACTGTCTCCAGGAGAGCAGAGATATCGGCATCCTCCGGCATTGCAATAGTTATCTGCACCGCATTTGTTTTCAGTTCGGGCATAAAACTGGTACCGATAAGGGGAATTAGACTGATGCTCCCGAGGAAGAGTGCTACTGAAATAATGATGGTTGCGGCACGATGCGCCAGACACCAGCGTAAGGCAATACTGTAAATACCCTGATACCAGGTGCGCTTTACGGTAGATATCTTTTGTTTACTATTATTGAGAACTCTGGTCAGGGCGGGGACAATAGTTAAAGCGGATAATAGTGACCCCAGCATAGTAAAAGTAATGGTGAGGGCAAAGGGCAAAAAAAGTTCCCCGACAATACCACCGATAAATCCCAGGGGAATAAAGATTATCACTGTCGCAATGGTGGCGGAGGTAATGGAATTAATAATTTCACCGGCTCCTCGAATAGCTGCTTGCGGGAAATGCTCTCCTCCTTCCATGCGATGGTGGATCACCTCTACCATAACAATACTATCATCGATAACTCGACCTATCGCCAGTGTCATTGCGGTCAGGGTAAGAAGGTTTATCGTAATATTGGCAAAGTACATGATGAGAAATCCGATGAGTACGCTCATAGGGATAGATATGGCCATTATCAGTGAAGCACGTATGGCCATGAGGAACAGGAAAACTACTATTATAGCTAATATACCGCCGATAAAGGCATCTTTCGTGAGGTTAGCGATGCTACTCTCAATGTAAGTAGACTGGTCGTTAACCGTGACGAGAGTCACATCTACCGGTAATGACTGATTGATCTTCTCTATTTCCTCCATAACAGCGTTTGCTGTTTCTACCGTGTTAGCCTCAGCGGTTTTGGTTACGGCAATAGAGACAGAGGGTTTTCCATTGGTTCGATTTATTGCTGCTCCTGGTTCTATTCCGAGAGAGATATCCGCCGCGTTTTTAACCGTTAAGCCGTTTCCCAGTGGGATATTTTCAATATCGGTGACAGAATTATATTGTCCTGTGGCAATCAATCCCGCCAGCTGGGCTACAGTAAGACCGGACTGTGCCAGGAATTCCGGTGAGGGAGTGACAAGAATTTTTTCACTTTCAATACCACTAACACTGACATCATATACACCGGGGACATTCCTCAAGACCGGGCTAATCCGGGTTTCTGCGATCTCTCCCAGTTCTTGAACCGATTTATCACCCATGAGACTTATTGTTGCTATCGGCATAGAGTCAATATTGATGGGAACTACTTGCGGATTCTGGCCGAGAGAAGGCATCAAGGATGGTAAATTACGCACGCTTTCCGGTAGATCCAATTTACTGATTCTATCCGTGACTGTGGCGATAATATCATCCATATCGGTTCCGTATTCAAATTCAGCATAAACCACTGATGTATTAGTGGTGGAACTGGAAGTAATATGCTTTAAGTCAGGTAAATCAACAATAGTAGACTCTACAGGAAGAGTAACTTCATTCAGTATTTGCTCCGGCGGAGCCTGAGGATAAATAGTAACCACAGTAACCATAGGAAATTCAATGTCCGGTATAAGCTCTTGTTTTAAAGAAAGCATGGCAAATATTGATGCTCCCGCAATCAGAGCGGTCAACAAATATGTAATCCATACCTTTTTTACAGCAATTCTAGTTATCCAGTTCACGGTTCATTTTCCTTTCCAGGTATTCATCTGCTATGTTTATTGTTTGTTGTTCAGAATAGTATTCCCCTGCTTTTTAAAGTTATCAATTAAATGCTGTTGTTCTGCATCCAGCATAGTTTTGTAGTATATCGATAAACATCTTAAATTTAGTATTGTCCAGTGATGCGAGAACTTCCTCGCAGTTTATTCTCGTGGATACTCAGATTTTACTAATTATATTCCGCCCGGTTTCCGCCAACTGGCAGAGTACCACTCTCCTATCGTCTGTTGGGGTTTCTCGGGAGACATAGTTTTTTTCGATCAATCAACCAACAAGACCGGTAGCTGTGGATAAAGCAACATCCAGCCCTGCCGTAATATCACTCATGCGCGGGGGACCATTAAAGAAGAGAGTAAGCATTATTTTTAATTGAGGCATAGTGATATCCAGGCTCAGTAAGTTTTTTGGGGACAGTGGGGAGCAGAATACAAAATAGTTGCTCCACCAATTTAAGGATATTTTCCACCAGAATTTGTTTATCATTTGAAAACACTTCTTTTTTCTCCCCGATTTAAGATATTATAATTAAACTAATAATTAATATAATACTAACAGTTCGTAATACTTTAATCATTTTGTGAGAAATTTTCAATACCGCTTTCTTGTACCATAATAGAAGCGGGTGTAAAATCAACCTCATAAAGTACTCCTGCATTATTTATATAATTTAAGACCTATTATAAAAAAGTCAAGATAAACATAGTCAAGAAAATTTAGGCTGATAAGGCCGGTGTTCTTTAAGAATAGAATAGACGCGATTCAACAGGCGGCGGCAAACTGCTCCCAGGGCCGGGTTATAATGTTTTCTTTCTGCAAGTTTACGCTGGAAAAAGCGGTCAACTCTGGATCGAATCTTCTGGCAGAGGCAGAAGCCATCCATAAAGCTCGTCTGAGGTAAGGAGAACCTCTCTTGAACATCGTCATGCGGATACCGGTGAATTTGCTGCTTTTATAAACAGAGGGATCGATGCCCGTGAAAGCAGTCAGCTTTTCAGGGGAATCAAAGCGAGTGATATCACCTATCTCGGCCGTAATGCTAGCCGCCAATATCTGGCTGATTCCGGGGATAGTGGCCAGGAAAGTTTCTCTTTGGGACATCAAGTCCTGGATACAATCATCAACCTCTTCGATCTGGCTTTGGAGGAACTCCAGATGAGCCATCAGACAGCGCAATTAGACTTTAGCTGAGTCCTTTAGATAGGAGATACCCACTAAAGAGGAAGCCTCGCTTTGCACATCCTGTGCTTGAGCCAAGCCGAAACGTTCATGACTGGAGGATTTCAGAATGCCTGTTAGCTCAGACAGGTCCATTTCCGCTATTTCCTCTGGCAGAATTCCTTCTTTCAGTAAAGCCTGAGCTGATTTAATGAAGACATTGGAGAAGGCGTTTCAGGCCACCGATGGAATCAATCAAGCCGAAGTGGAAACGTGTGATCTCTCGCAGCTGATGAATCCATTCATCCGAGATATCGCTGGGATTGATGGTTTTGGTACGCAAGAGGTCGGCGATAATGAAAGAATCCCTTTTATCCGTCTTAGTCTTGCGGATCTGCCCCCCTGCGGTGAGTTTCGGTCTGGAGAGGATTGAGAACCGTAATATCATAGCCTTGACCTTTAAGAAAATCGTAGAGAGGCAGCCAGTAATGACCGGTAGCCTCCATTGCCATTTCCAATGTATCTTTGGACAGCCATTCCATAAATCTGTAGAAATCAGTCAGGGTATTGGAGAAACGGATGGAGCGGCCTTGCAGTTTTCCTTGCGCATCCACCAGACTGGCTTCATGAATCTCTTTAGCGATGTCGATACCTCTACATACAGCATGTTTTACTCCAAGCACATTATTTGAAGTGAGGTAGTAGCCTTAAGAACAAGGCTTATCCTCAAGGAGGGAAAACGCTAACCTCAACATCTACCTCATAATATACCGCTTGTTGATAATACAAGCTAATTAAATAACTTTTAATAAACAAAATAATTATAGAGGAAGTAATGTGTCACTAATGTACTGAACGAGTACAAAATCTTGACACCAGAACTTGACCTATTTTAGAATGACTGGCATCAGCGAAGTTTAAACATTTAAGTCGCTATTTTTTATCTTTAAATCAGGAAAAATATATGCGTAACTGTAATACAGATAAATCTGCTTTAACATGGGAACAATTAGTGCCAGGACAGGAATTCTCACCGGTCACCTATCAAATGACCGAGTCAGTTGTCTCTAAATATCTCAAATCAGTGGATAGGTTTGATGAGTGGCAATCATCTTCTATGTCAGAATATGTTCCCCCTATGGCCATAGCAGCCTGTGCTATGAGTGTAATGTCAAAACTCTTTATCATGCCGGCTGGTGCTATTCATACTTCCGAAGAATTACAATTTTACAAACCCGTACCTATCGGAGCTATCGTAAGTTGTCATGCTAAAATAGGTCGTAAATTAGGACGCGGGAAATTCCAAATGTTAACTCTGGAAATGGATATCATTAACGACTATAGTGAGCGAGTAGTCTCCGGGCAGACGAGTATTATTCTTACAAGCTGAAAACATTATCAAGAGGGCATTATGAATCAACCAAAAAAAATCTCAGAAATAAATATAGGAGACATCCTTCCTCCTGTAGTTAAGCAAATCGCTCAAGAGCGCATTCAACTGTATGCTGAAGCTTCAGGAGACTTCAATCCGATACATATTAATGAGGAATTCGCCCAAAAAACACCATTCGGGGGAACAATCGCTCACGGTATGCTGGTTTTATCTTTTACCTCAGCTTTAATGTGTAATACTTTCGGCTTAGATTGGCTCTCTTCAGGAACTTTATCAGTTCGATTTAAAGCAGCAGCACGTCCAGGAGATGTTATTACCACTAGCGGTGCAATAACTTCTATCGAATATCAGGATAATATTCCTTTAGTTAAGTGTAATGTTGAAAGTCGAAACCAAGCAGGAGAAGTTGTTATTACAGGGAATACCACAGTAAAATTACTATCAACCAGTGCGTCGGTTAAGTAGAACAGGAATTTCTTATGTCTAGTAACGATCAAGTTGTAAGAATAGCAGTCGATGCTATGGGTGGTGATTTCGCCCCACAAGAAATTATTAAGGGGGCAGTTCAGGCTGCCGAACAAGGTAATATAGAAATTTTATTAGTTGGCATTCCTGATATCATTCAAGCTGAGCTTTCTCACTGTAATAATACCTCTAACCTCCCTATTCGTATCATACCTGCACGTGATGTTATAGAGGAAGGGGAGAACTCTGCATTTGCTGTCTTTCGTAAACCGGACGCATCAATAGTAGTTGCTGCTAAATTAATCAAATCAGGAGATGCAGATGCTTTAGTTGGCGCAGGCGCCACAGGAGCTTATGTCGTTAGTGCTATTCGCTTTATTGGCACTATGGAGGGTATCTCTCGCCCCGCTCTTGGTGGTACTATTGATGTTCTGGCACCACGTACAATATTGATTGATTGCGGAGCAAATATTGAATGCAAACCACATCAGTTGCTTTCTTTTGGTATTGCTGGTTCGGTATATGCTAAAAAACTGCTTGATATTGAAAATCCTTCCGTTGCTCTACTGAATGTAGGAACCGAACCGGGGAAAGGCAACTCTGTAGTAAAAGAAGCCTATCCACTATTTCAGAAAAGCGGTTTGAATTTTATCGGTTTTATTGAAGGTAATGATATTTTAACTGAAAAAGCTAATGTTGTTGTTTGTGATGGTTTTGTAGGAAATGTACTCGTAAAATTTTATGAAAGTGTCGGCCCTTATGCCAGTGTTTATATTAAAGAAAAATTCGGTGGTAATAGAATGTTCGGCCCGGCGAAAAAAATACTTAAACAAACGTTTTCCCTCACCAGTATGTCTGATACCGTACGTACAGGAGGAGGAATCCTCTGGGGCATAGATGGTGTCGCTATGAAAATGCATGGTAATGTTAAAGCCCCTCTTGTTTTCAAAACATTACTAAAAACAAGAGATACTGTTAACGCAGATGTGGTAAACTATCTTAAAGTAGAAATGACAAAAATGAATCATAATTAAATTCTTGAAAGGAGATATTTTAATATCATGTCCACAGAGGAAAGCATCAAAGATATTGTTGTCAAAATTGTACACTGTGATAAGAGTGTTCTTACACCAGAAAGCACATTCAAAGAACTCAACGCCGATTCCCTGGATATAGTTCAAATTCTGGTAGCACTGGAAGATAATTTCGGCATTGAGATTCCTGAAGAAGATGCCCAAAAATTCACTAGCTTCGGTGATGTTGTTGCCTATGTCGATAGCAAATTAGCGGAAAAGAAATAACTTTTCACTTCTAATCTGCTCTCCATATAAATTTATTGTGGCAGGTAATAGAGTAATAATAGAAGAATATTGGGCTTCACCCTTCTATATTTTTTCTTTTTGAGAGGAGTGGGAAATGGAAATACCAAGAGTGGTGGTTACTGGATTAGGAGCAGTTACGCCTATCGGACTTAATGTTGATGAACTCTGGGCAGGACTTATATCAGGAAAATCCGGAATCAGGCCTATTAGCCATTTCGACACAACCAATTTCCCTATAAAAATAGCTGCTGAAATTGCTTCTGGCTTCGATCCGACCAAATATATGGATCCTAAAATGGTTGACCGTACCATGAGAGCAGTCCAGCTTGCCATGCCCGCTTTGCAAGAAGCCCTGAAATCGGCACACCTTGATATGAGCAAGGAGAGAAAAGAAAAAGTGGGCGTGGTAACCTCAACGATGGTAGAATCCGGCTATCTGGCAAAAGGTCCGGAACTACTGGCAAAACTTGGTCCTAGACGTGCTGACCCGCTATTTATTACTAAATCAGGTCCCAGTACACTGGCCATGCAAATCGGTATGATAACCGGTGCTAACGGCCCTAATACCTATGTCGATAGTCTCTGCGCCAGCGGTGCCGATGCTCTTGGTGCTGCCCTGAATTTTATGCGTCTGGGATATGCCGATGTTATGATAGTATCCGGTTCTGATGCTAGCCTGGAACCCGTTACCATTGCCGGTATGAACATCATTGGTGCCTTAACCAGAGAACCGGACCCTCAAAAGGCATGTCGTCCCTTTGACCTCAATCGTAGCGGCTTTGTTTATGGAGAAGCATCTGGAATAATTATTCTAGAAACACTGAAACACGCCCAAAAACGTGGAGCAACAATCTTTGCTGAGCTTGCTGGCGCTGGATGGTCATTCGATGCATACGACATGACAGCACCTTATGCCGATACTGAGGTAATTGCTATGCGCATAGCAATAGCAAACGCCGGACTTAAACCAGAAGATATTGATTATATTAATGCCCATGGTACCAGTACAAAATTAAATGACGCTAGCGAAACCAAAGCCATTAAAATGCTCATGGGAGAAGAAAAAGCACATAAAACTCCGATAAGTTCAAACAAATCTATGCTGGGACATAGTATCACCGCAGCCGGTGTTATAGAATCCATCGCTACTATCTTGACGATCAATAAAGGAATAATCCCCCCTACGATAAATTATGAAACACCCGATCCTGAATGCGACCTTGATTATGTTCCTAATCAAGCACGAAAAGCAGTAGTCAATAACTGTCTTAAAAATAGCTTCGGGTTGGGTGGCGAGAATTGCTGTCTCGTTTTTAAACGCTTCGTAGAAAGGTAAAGTTTATGGAATCCAGAGAATTAGAAGATAAAGTCGCACTGGTTACCGGTGCCTCACGAGGTATTGGAAGAGCTATTGCTCTTAAGCTGGCTAGTATGGGTGCCAAAGTAGTCATTGTTGATATATCCATTGACGAAAGTCCCGACAGCGTAGTAAATGAGATTAATTCTCTCGGAGGAGAAGCAATCGCATTAAAAGCCAATGTTACCAATAGTGATGATATTAAGAATGTGATACAACAAATCTTAAATAAATGGGGTAAAATTAATATTCTCGTCAATAATGCCGGTATTACACGGGATAACTTACTACTTATGATGAAAGACCAGGATTGGGATGATGTCATTAATACCAATTTAAAAGGCACTTACCTTTGCACTAAAACTGCTCTCCGTTCCATGCTCCGTCAAGATTATGGACGCATTATCAATCTCGCCTCAATAGCTGGAATTATGGGTAATGTCGGACAGGCCAATTATTCTGCATCTAAAGCTGGTATTATTGGTTTCACCAAGAGCATATCTCGTGAAATCGGCTCCCGGGGAATTACGGTTAATGCCATCGCTCCCGGTTTTATTGATACTGATATGACTGCCAAACTACCAGCACAGTTAAAGGAAAAGATAATCAACGAGATGACTTCATTAAAGAGACTGGGAAAACCAGAAGAAATTGCGGACCTGGTAGCATTTCTGGCCAGCCCTCATGCGAGCTATATTACCGGACAGGTTATCGGCATCGACGGTGGAATGTAGTAAAATAGTAAATAAGTAGTAATTAAATAAAAAGAACTTGATAAATCGAGTTCTTTTTATTATTCTTCACTATAAAAGCCGAGACGTAATGCTCCCGGACCATCATGGACGTCAGCCACTATTGACCCTTTTAAAAGATATAATTCAGCAATCTGAAATTGCTCAAGAAGAATATCTTTAAGATTTTGTGCTTCATCAGGCACATCACCAATAGTGATACCGGCATGCAATTTTTTGTTTCCCACTCTTTCTTTCAGTACCTCTATTATTTGCTCAATACCTTTTGCTTTTGTCCTTACTCTCCCCAGAGGAACCATTACACCTTGAGTATGAAAACCCAGTTCCAGTATTGGCTTCATGGAGAGAACTGCGCCATCCCACATTTTTATTCTATCTCCTCTACCACCCCTGACAAGATTATGTAATGTATCAAGTAGATAAAATTGCGAGACGCGGTTTACCATATCCTTGGATATTTGTATTAAATCTGCTAACGATTTCCCTTTCACTGCAGCTTTAGCTGTCTCCAGAACAACAAACATCTCTGCTGCTTGTGCTGAACAAGAATCAACCACTTCTATTCCAATATCAGCCAATTCTCCCTGGATCAAGCTTTTCGCCTGTAAAGCGATACTGTATTCCATCCCCATACGAGAACTCATCGCAATATGCAATATATCCCTGCCTTGTAAAGCTAATCTCTGCCAGGTATCAATAATCTCACCAATAGAAGGGACAGACGTCATAGGAAGGTTCTCTGTATCTTTATTCCAGGTGCGAAATTCTTCTCTATCTATATCTACCTCACCCAGATCTTTACCACCCCGAATAATATGTAATGGAATCACTGAGATATTATATTCCTGTACTACTTCTGGGGGTACAGAAGCAACAGTATCAGTTACAATAGCTACTCTCCTATTCATAAATAACCTGCCTTAAGCCGAGTTTTCTATTAATCGTAATAATATCCTAAACGTAATGCTTTCGGACCTTGATGTACTTCAGGAGCCAGAGAGGGTTCAGCCAGAATTATCTCAACACAGTTGAATTTAGACATAAGCCGCTGTTTCAGATCTTCTGCCTCATCAGGAACATTACCCTGCGTAATAACAGCATGCAGAGGACGGTCTTTCACTCTTTCCTCCATAATTTCGACCATTCGCGCAATACCTTGTGACTTTGTTCTGAAACGACCCACCGGGGCAGGAATCCCACCGGTACCATAGTTAAGCTCAAGTAGAGGCTTTAAAGCAAGCATCGAATTCTCCCATATATCTGCTTTCCCTGTTCTTCCTCCCAGAGTCAGATGATATATTGTATCCAGAAGATAAAACAGCGTTACACGATGCACCATATCATTGGCAACTTGCATTACTTCCTGAAAACTTTTCCCTTTTAATCCAGCTCGAGCCGCCTCCAGCACAATAAGCATTTGACTTCCATGCTCACCATATGAATCAAGAACTTCTACATTGATAGAAGGATACTCTTCACTCATTAAATCTTTTGCTTGTAATGCAATCTTATATGTCGTGCTATTACCAGATGTCATAGAAATAAATAATACATTCTTTGATCTCTTGCTGGCTTTCTTAAATACTTCTACAAATGTCCCTACAGATGGCGCTGCAGTCTTAGGATGCTTTGCTCTATCCAGAGTATTTTCAAACCAGGAATAAAATAATGCTTTATCCAGTTCATTATCCGGATAATCTTTACCTTCCATTATGATATGATGAGGAATTATTGAAATACCATACTCCTCCGACATTTCTTTGGTTATCGAAGCACAGGTATCAGTAACAATCGCCACCGTATTTTTCATAACTAACTAATACTCCTTATTGAAACCATTCTCTACAACAGTCACAAAAAATGACATGCTCACAAAATAAAACGCAATATCGCCTATTTCCCTACAACAAAATCGCCGTACTTCTTAATATATGGTAACAGACCACCTTCGCTCAGTATTTTCAGCATAGCGTCAGGAAAAGCAACGAAAGTAAGTTCTATACCTCTGGTAACATCCTTAATTGTACCACCTGCTAAATCTACAACAAGTTCATCATCTTCACTAATTGAGGCTGTATCACAAACAAGTACCGGTAATCCGATATTAATAGCATTACGAAAGAAAATACGTGCCGACGATTTTACCAAAACCGCACTCACTCCGAGTGTCTTAAGAACTAGCGGAGCATGTTCCCGACTGGAACCAAGACCAAAATTATTACCGCCAACGACAAAATCACCCTTCTTTACCTTAGAAGCAAACTCAGGATTAACATCTTCCAGAGTATGCTTTGCTAATTCCGGAATGTTACTTCTTAAGTGAAAGAAACGGCCGGGAATGATATGGTCAGTAGAGATATCATCTCCAAATTTAAACACTTTACCCTTTAATTCCATCTTGAAATTACCTCTTCGAAATAGAAAACCTTTATATAAATTCTCCGGGATCAGTTATTCTTCCTGTAATAGCACTTGCCGCTGCCGTAGCCGGACTGGCCAGATAAATAAAGCTATCAGGATTACCCATACGCCCCTTAAAATTACGATTGGCAGTGGAAATACAGGACTCGTTATCGCCTAGAATCCCCTGATGAACACCCACACATGCAGCACAACCAGGTGGTAATATTACTGCGCCAGCATTCATTAATATCTGGATATATCCTGCTTCTATGGCATTATAAAATACTTCTTTTGATGCTGGAGCAACCAGAAGCCTGATATTAGCACGTCTTCTATTTTTCAGGATATTGGCTGCTATTTTCAGGTCATCAAGACGACCATTAGTACAGGTGCCAATAAAAACCTGTGATACCTCTATTCCCCCCAATTCTGCCGCAGTTGCTATATTATCTACAGTATGCGGTTTAGAAACAGTGGGAACAATATTACCAACGTCTATTTCAACAACCCTGTCATATTTTGCTCCCTCGTCTGCTTTTATAGGACGATAATCATCCTTTCTTCCTCTGGATTCGAGATACTTTCTGGTAATATTATCCGATGGGAAAAGACCTACTTTTGCTCCGCATTCTACTGCCATATTAGCAATAGTAAATCGCTCTGACATACTCATATTATCTACAGCGGAACCACCAAATTCCAAAGCCTGATACGTTGCACCATCCGCCCCAAGAAGACCAATCAGGTGTAAAATAAAATCTTTAGCATAAACACCTTTTTTAAAATTACCTGTTGCTATTATCTTTACTGTTTCTGGAACACGAAGCCACGTCTTACCCAATGCCATTGCCACAGCAATATCGGTAGAACCCATACCCGTAGCAAATGCGCCTGCTGCACCGGCCGTAACTGTATGAGAATCAGCACCCACAATCACTTTACCCGGACCAGCAAATGATTCCGCAACACACTGATGACACACTCCTTCTCCTACATCAGAAAGCACTGCCCCTTTCTCACGGGAAAATTGCCGCAACAATGCGTGATCATTAGACAATTCTTTAGCCGGACTAGGAGAGGCATGATCAATATAAAGTACCGTTTGTTGCGGTTGTGCCAAACGGGTAAACCCACCCGACTGAAATTGTCTTACTGCCAGTGGACCGGTCCCATCCTGAACAAATGCCAGATCCACCGGAGTAACCACAATACCACCGGCACGCACATCTATACCTGCCCGTTCACTTAAAATTTTTTCCGCTAATGTTTTCGCCAAATCAAAAACGCCCCCTATCCTGCTTAATATTCCGATTTAAACCGGAATATTACCATGTTTCTTCGCCGGACGTACCTCATCTTTATTACGTAAAATACGCAAAACATCAATAATACGAGCCCGGCTAAACCTGGGCTGTATTATATCATCTACTAACCCTCTGCTAGCAGCAATAAAGGGATTAGAAAAATGCTTTCGGTATTCTTCAATCTTTTCCTGTCTTTTTGCTTCAGGATTGGAATCCGCATTAATTTCCCGACGATGAATAATAGCGGCTGCTCCCTCGGCACCCATTACCGCGATTTCCGCTGTAGGCCAGGCCAATACATAATCAATCCCCATCTCCCGGCTTGCCAGAGCTAAGTAAGAACCACCATAATTTTTATGGATAACCATACTTATCTTTGGTACCGTAGCTTCAGCATACGCCCAGAGCAATTTCGCACCATGCCTGATAATGCCGGAATGTTCCTGATTTGTACCGGGAAGATATCCGGGAACATCCACAAAAGTTATTATTGGAATATTAAAGCAATCACAGAAACGAATAAACCGCGTTGCTTTATCAGAAGCATCCACATCAAGACACCCCGCCATATGGAGTGGCTGATTAGCAATAATACCAACCGTTCTCCCTTCCATACGTGCAAAACAGGTAATAATATTACGCGCAAAATAACGGTGCGTTTCCAGGAACTCACCATTATCCACAATAGCTTGAATGATTTCTTTCATATCATAAGCACGCTGCGGATTATCCGGGAGTATCTTATCAAGCAATGGCGCAGTACGATGAGGATCATCATCATTTTCTACCACAGGTGGATTTTTATCAGTATAGCTTAGAGGAAGATATCCCAGTAACTGCTTTATCATCTCGATAGTTTGCTTATCATCAGAACAGACAAAATGAGCTACTCCTGTTTTTTTACCATGTACCATTGCTCCGCCTAATCCTTGCTGATCAACATCTTCCCCCATAACAGCTTTGACTACATCAGGACCGGTAACAAACATACAACTGGTGTTTTCTACCATAAAAACCCAGTCTGTCAAAGCTGGAGAATACACAGCACCTCCTGCAGTAGGTCCCATTACTGCTGTTATCTGTGGAATGACTCCCGATGCAATAGAATTACGAAAAAGAATAGCAGCATAACCTGTAAGGGCATCAATACCTTCCTGAATACGCGCTCCTCCGGAATCACATAGTCCCACAAGAGGTACTTTATCGCACATTGCCATATCAATAACTTTGGCTATCTTTCTCGCATGTGCTTCCCCCACTGTCCCGCCCATCGAAGTAAAATCCTGCGCATAAGCAAATATCGGACGCCCGTTAACTGTTCCATGACCGGTAATAACACCATCCCCGGCAATATAAGTTTTGGGCATATCAAAATCTGCGGAGCGATGTTGTACCAGCATGCCTATCTCACAAAAACTCCCTTTATCAAAAAGAAGATCAAGCCGCTCTCTTGCCGTCATTTTTTTGGCATTATGCTGCTTTTGAACTTGCTCTGCACCACCCATTGCTTTTACCTTTGCTTCTCTTTTGTCTAGTTCTTGAGCAGACCCCTCAACATATCCCATCAATAAAATAATCTCCTTAATCAACAGAGTGGGAAATATAGTAAGTTAGCATTATAACAAGTAATATGAGATGCTATCATACCTTCCTGGTCATTTCAAGAAGGTGTATCAACCAGAGGAAACCAGGGTTATTTCTAACTTATACCACAAAGTCGCAATTTTTCCTCGCCTTTTTCTCTTCTCATGTTATATAAATTCTGTATTATAAATTTTACACGCTATTGCTGATACGCTATAATTCTCCAACATCTGTTATGCTGAATTAAAGAAAAAATATATTTCATAACGGGAGGTTTTCGTTGGCAATTTTGCCAATTCAAACAATACCAGCACCTGTATTGCGCCAGAAAGCAAAGCATATTATCACTATCGACGCTTCAATACTAAAACTTATCGCCGATATGACTGAAACTCTACACGCCAGCTACGGTGTAGGGCTGGCTGCTCCTCAGGTTGGTATTTCTCTAAAAATAGTTGTTATTCATATTCCTGAAGAAGAAGTGATCGCCTTGATTAACCCTCAGATAGTCCGTAAACGTGGCGAACGTAAAGTAATAGAAGGATGTCTGAGTATCCCCGGTTACCGCGGAGAAATAAAACGCTCCACAGCGGTTACTGTCAAAGGTCTGGATCCCGGCGGAAAAGAAGTGCGTTTAAAAGCAGAAGGGCTACTTAGCCAGGCACTAGAACATGAAATTGACCATCTCTCGGGAATACTCTATGTTGACCATCTTGAAAATAGTGATAAACTCTATCCTGTTTCACCAGAAGATGAAGAATCTCAAGAGGACGACCTGTAATATATGTTAACAGGTTCGTATGCTTCAGAAGCCAGGTCAATAATCAGATTAAAGTTATCCCCTGAACTAATAAAAATAAAAGAGTATCTGAGACAAGAAAAAATACCGGCTTATCTTGTAGGAGGATACATCCGTGATACCCTAATACAGCGGAATACTATTGATATTGATATCGCTGTTTCGGCAGATGCCTTCTTAATAGCCCAAAAACTATCCGGATTGCTGCAAGGGAAATATATACCACTGGATATAGAAAATAACATCGCCCGTATTGCCTTATGTGAAAAAGATAAAACACATTATCTGGATATTTCAGCTCTGCGAGGCAATATTGAAAATGACCTTTCACTCCGTGATTTCACCATAGATGCAATGGCTGTCAATATAGAAAAATTAGCCCCGGAAATTACCACTAATGATATTATCGACCCACTTAAAGGTCAGAATGACCTTAAAAATAAAGTTGTCCGGACAGCAGGTAATAACGCTTTCGCAGAGGATCCTATCCGCATGTTACGTGCCGTTCGTCTTGCCGCTGAACTTGGCTTTATTATTGATAAAGATACCGAACACCTCATAATAACCCGGAGTCCTCTCATTATAAAAACAGCGATGGAACGCGTAAATGAAGAATTATGCCGTTTATTTTCTCTTCCTCATACCAGTTACTGGTTACATAAACTGGATTACCTGCAGTTACTCGATATACTGATGCCGGAATTAAGTACCACCAAAGGAATAGAACAACCCGTTGAACACTACTGGGATGTTTACGGCCATCTAATTGAAACGGTAGCAGCAGTAGAAAACTTGTTCCATCAGGATAACATGAAAAAACAATTAAATAACCCGGTAGATTTCGTACCGTTGTCAGAAGAGCTGCGCCAATATTTTGAACAACATGTTGGTCCTGCTCTTAACCGTAAAAATCTCCTGAAATTTGCTGCCCTCCTTCATGATATCGCAAAACCCCAAACAAAAATCCTGACAGAGAATGGCAGAACACGCTTTTTCGGACATGATAAAGATAGTGCTCAAATCGCATCTCAAATTCTAACACGGTTAAGGTTCAGTAACAGGCAAATATATATCATCACCAGGATAATTGAACTACACATGCGTGTCGGACAAATGACAAATCCGGGAGAAATGCCGACGCGTCGCGCCATATATCGCTATTTCCGTGATGCCGGTGATGTCGCCATAGATACTTTATTTTTCAGTCTTGCCGACCACCTGGCAGCCCGTGGTCCCAATTTAAATCTATCACATTGGATTGAACATGCCAACATGGTAGAATACACTTTATCTGTTTGTCATGAGAAAAAAGAGGTGGTTCAACCTCCCAAACTACTTGACGGGCATGATTTAATAAATATATTTGGTTTACCACCGGGACCAGAAATTAAGAAAATACTAGATAATATTCATGAGTTACAGGCTGCAGGTGAGATCACCACCCGGGATGATGCTCTGGCTGCAACAAGAAAGTTCGTGAAATTAAATGGGGAATAATAGATGCAAAGAAAAAATAAAGTAACGCTCGTAATCATTCTTGCCCTTTTTGCCTTTTCGTTATGGGTAATTTTACCTATCGATAGTACCCGATTCGGGAGACAGGGCATGAGACTCGGACTTGATTTAAAAGGCGGCACACAACTTATCTATGAAGCTGACCTTTCTCAGAAAGACCCTACCATGACCGATGAGGCTGCCATGGATGCTACTGTTCAAAAAATTCAGGAACGTATTATGAATGCCTTTGGCGGCGTCAGTGAGCCAATCGTTCAAACACAGGGTACAGACCGTATTCTGGTACAAATCCCCGGTATCAGAGACGTCGACAAAGCTACCGAGCTTATTGGCGCTACGGCTCTACTTGAGTTTAAAGAATTACAATATGATGATAGCGGTAATATCATCACTGATGACGAAGGTAATGTTGTCTGGGTTGTAGCAACAGCCGTCGGCGCCGACGGAGAGCAACATGAACTCACCGGTAACTATCTCAAGAGCGCTACTGCTACAATAACTGAAGATAACTCGCCTGCTGTACTCGTCGAATTTAACGAAGAAGGAGCAACTCTATTTGAGCAAATAACCGAGAATAACTGGCATAAACAAATTGCTATTGTTATTGATAATGAGATTATATCCGCGCCCTCCGTTCTTCCCGAGGAATCCGTACAGAAAGGTATCAGCGGCGGCAAAGCTTTAATCAGTGGAGGCGATATGACACTGGATGACGCCAAGCTTCTGGCGGTACAATTGAACTCGGGTGCCCTTAATGTGCCTCTTACTATTATCAAACAACAGGATATTGATCCCACCCTCGGCAGCGACTCTATCGACAAAAGTATTACCGCCGGTATCATTGGTATTGCCCTGCTGGTAATATTTTTAATTTCCTACTATCGTTTACTCGGGCTGGTCGCCTGTTGTGCATTAGCAATCTATTCATCTCTTGTCTTAATGATATTTAAACTCTATCCTGTCACGATAACACTACCCGGTATGGCTGCTTTTGTTCTCTCTCTGGGTATGGCAGTAGATGCTAACATACTAATTTTCGAACGTATGAAAGAAGAATTAAGAGGGGGACGCACTCTGGGAGCATCGGTAGAACGAGGATTCAGCCGTGCCTGGACTGCTATCCGTGACAGTAATATCACCACATTTATTGCCTGTGCCATACTCTGGTGGTTTGGGAATATGCTTACCGAACCAAAAATTGTAGGATTTGCCCAGACTCTATTTATTGGTGTTGCCTTAAGTATGTTCAGCGCAATTACTATTACTCATACTTTACTGCGTGTATGCTCCAGTTCAAGATTAGCAAAAAAATTATCTCTCTTTAAGGTGTAAATATGTTAAATTTTGTGAAAAATAGATTCCGGTTCTTTATTACATCAGTAGTACTTATCGTTATCTCAGTAATTGCTCTCGCTGCATTCGGCCTGCAACTGGGAGTAGAATTTCAAAGTGGCTCTACTATGACTCTCCACTTTGAACAAGATGTAGAACAGGACATCTTACGTTCGGAACTGGCTGCACTGGGGCATAGCGCTGCTATTATTCAACGCACCGGTGACGGAGACTATTTTATTCATACTACCGAACTTACTTCAGAGCAGAAGGACGATATAGTAACCAGCATAGTTACCAACCTGGGAACAGAAATTCAGGTGCTCGATTTTTCTTCTGTCTCACCTATAATTGCCAGTGAAATCTGGAGAAATGTTGCTATTGCTATCGGATTATCTGCCGTTGGTATGCTTCTTTATATCGCCTGGGCATTCCGTAAGATGCCTAACCCGTTCCGCTGGAGTGTCTGTGCTATTGTTGCTTTGCTGCATGACCTGCTGATTACAATAGGGGTATTTGCTATCCTTGGTAAAGTATCCCACGTAGAAATTGATTCGATGTTTATTATTGCTATTCTCACTATACTCGGCTATAGCATAAATAATACTATTGTCGTATTTGACCGCATCCGTGAGAACATGGGAAAAGCAATACATGTACCTTTTGAAACCGTGGTCAATGATAGTATAATCGGAACTCTTGGCCGCCAGTTAAATACCAGCTTAACCACAATTTTTGTTGTAGTTGCTTTATTGGTATTCGGTGGAACTACAATTCACAACTTTGTCCTGGTATTACTTGTTGGTTTTATCTCCGGTCTTTATAGCTCACTCTTTATTTCCGGGCCGCTACTTGTAACATGGGAAACAGGTAGTCTGAGAGGTACCTCTGAAAATACACCGGGACTACAAACATCCCCTTAGAAATACTATCACAGGCAATGTAGTTTCTTAATACTATCCAGAATATCTCTGATATCTTTTTCTCCTACTTTCATAGGAGAAAAACCGGGGGGATCTTCTATTTCTTCACTACCCAGAAGTACTTCCAGTGTGGCCTTAACCGATAAAGCCAGAATTTGAGGGTTATATCCTCCCTCCAGAGCAAGAATAGTCCGTCCCCCGCAGTATTGCTGTGCAATCTGTTTTAGCCGGGAAACCATACGCGCAAATCCGGTAATACTCACCTGCATAGTAGATATCGGGTCTGCCCAGTGAGCATCATATCCTGCTGAGATCATCACCAATTGCGGTTCAAATCTCTGCATAACAGGCATTAATATTTCGTCGAAAATACGTATATATTCACTATCACCACAACCTGGCGGCAATGGAATATTAACAATATGGCCTTTCCCTGCTCCCTCACCACACTCATCTATCTTACCCGTCCCCGGATACAAATGATGCTGATGAATGGACCAATATAATACATGGGAATCATTGTAAAATGCTTCCTGGGTACCATTGCCATGATGCACATCAAAATCAGCAATAAGAATACGCTCCAGTCTATATTTTTCCAGAGCATACCGCGCAGCAATAGCAATATTATTGAATAAACAAAACCCCATGGCACAATTAGATGTAGCATGATGTCCCGGTGGCCGCACCAGAGCAAAAACACTATCCATTTCATCTTTCATAACACAATCAACGCCAGTCATGACACCACCGGCAGCATACAATGCCGCCTGATAGGAAGAACTGGAAACCGCCGTATCTGCATCAAGCCACCGGCTGGCCATACCAGCACTGGATACAGTTTCAATATAGCGAATGTACTCCATAGTGTGTACGCGGGCGATATCATCTATGGATGCCTTATATGGAGAAAGAAATGCCAGTTTTTCTCTTATATTACTTCCATTCAGCATAGACATGACTTCAGTTAATCGTGTTGCATTCTCAACATGTCCCCGTACCCCGTGTTCAAGATATATGGGGTCATACACTACTCCGACTGTCATAATAAATCCCTTCCCATTATTATTATCTTATCAGCAAATAATAGCAGACTTGATTAAAAGAGACAAAAATACTGGCAGCACATATGTCTCCATGTTATACTAAAAATCAACCATAGAATATCTCCTACAAATAAAAGGAACAAACAATGAATCACTCATCTTTTTCTATTCCTGATAAAAATAAATCTCTTCTCTTGGTTATTGACGTACAGGAACGCCTGATGGCGGCGATGCCAGAGGAAGTCAGCAATAACATTCTTAAAAATATAGAAATACTTATAAACTCAGTTGATATCCTTCATATTCCTGTCATCTATACCGAGCAATATCCCCGAGGACTGGGTAAAACATGTTCACAAATACAGAACTTGCTACAGGACAAACCATCTATTGAAAAAATAGCCTTCAGTTGTTGCGATGAAAATATATTCCAACAAAAAATACATGAATCAGGAAAAAATCAGATAATAATAACCGGTGCAGAATCGCATATCTGCGTCTTACAAACAGTTCTCGATTTACTACAACAAGAATATACCGTATACCTGGTAAAAGATGCTGTCTGCTCCCGTCACAAATTGGATTGGGAAACAGCACTCAATATGGCAGAGAAAGCCGGCGCTTTGCTTACCACAACAGAAATTATTCTCTTTCAATTCCTGGAACGCGCTGGAACTGATGAATTTAAACGAATTCAGAACCTGCTAAAGTAATACATTACTTCTTTTCTGCCAATTACTATTCAGGTTCTTTACTGAAATTTTCCTTGACATCTCTTCATCAGGATTGATACAATCGCAGTGCTTTTACACAGACATGGCCCCGTGGTGTAGCGGTCTAACATGCCACCCTGTCACGGTGGAGATCGTGGGTTCGAATCCCATCGGGGTCGCCAATACCTGCAAGCGCAGGCGTAGTAAAAATACCTTCCTTTTGTGTAAGTCCACTACATATATCAAGTAAAGGTAAAAATGGCGGTTTCGGTTTAATTGCCACAACTAGTCCTTTTTCCGTATCATAATATACTGCTTCTAGCATTAAACCTAACATCTTATGTTTTTCTTCTTTTGTTGCTGTAGTCTATGTCTGAAGTATTTCGGTGAGTCCCTCACCCGCAGATATCGAACTTTTTTCCTCAGGCTTTGTTGTGACCAATCTCTCTGCCAAACCTGAAGGTGTGGTGCACTTCTATAACAGGCGTGGAACAGCCGAGCAGTGGATTAAGGAGGGCAAGTATGCTTTAAACTGGACCAGGATCTCGTGCCATCGATTCATTGCCAACCAGGTGCGGCTCCAGCTTTTCATCCTCGCCTACAATCTGGGTAACTT
>DDXZ01000030.1 GCA_002347295.1 Dehalococcoidia bacterium UBA2247
CATATTCTAAAATTGACCCAAAACTCCTTGACCGCATTCACCACCTACGGTTACAATTTATGTGATTTAACGATACCCACTTCGGTTACATTTTAGATGATTTAATTCGCTATCTTGCATTTTATTTTCTTTTGTATTAGTATATGCGAAATATTATAAATTAAGGCAGGAGTCGTTATTATTGAAAATGGAGAAGTCAAATTTTGCACAATTAGATTTGTTGTTTAATCCTCATACGGTGGCAGTGGTGGGAGCTACCAATAAGATAGGGAAGTGGGGATACGATTTAATGCGAGTCATCTTGAAGTATCGAGGTGAGCGTAAAGTCTATCCGGTTAATATCACAGAAACAGAGATATTGGGGGTTAAAGCATATAAGAATATCAATGATATTCCAGAGCCGGTTGACTTTGTGGTTATTGTTGTTCCTGAAATGCATGTTATTTCTGTGATGCAGGATTGTGTCAAAAAGGGAGTGAGAGGTGCTATTGTCATTACCGCCGGATTTGCGGAACTGGGAGAAAAAGGTCAGGAAATACAGAGAGAACTGGTACGTATTGCCCGTGAGGGCAATATACGTATGATTGGTCCTAATACCATGGGACATTTCAGCGGGACTTCCGGTTTCAGTACGTTAAGATATCTCCTTGCTAATAAAACAGATAGCGGGCTCAGCCTGATTTCTCAGAGTGGTAATATCGGTCTTTATCTCATGCAACGGGGATTAGAAGAAGGCATCAGTTTTGCTAAGTTTGTCGGTAGCGGGAATGAGGCGGATACGACTCTGGAAGATTACCTGGAATATTTTGGGCAGGATGATGATACTAAGGTTATTGTATTGTACGTCGAGGGATTGCGACAGGGTAGGCGTTTTTTTGAATTGGCTCGGGAAATCACCCGGAAGAAGCCCATTGTGGCATTAAAAGTAGGGCGTACTGAGGCAGGAACGAAAGCAGCGCGGTCGCATACATCGGCTTTATCCGGTTCTGATGTAATTTACGATGCCATGTTCAAACAGTGTGGTGTGATTAGGGTCAATGAAATAGCGGAGTTATTTTACACGACCATAGCCTTGCGTTATCAACCTTTAATGAAAGGTAATAGAGTAGCCGTACTGACTAGGGGAGGTGGTTTTGGTGTTCTGGCCTCTGATGCTTGTCAGAAGAGTGGGTTGGGACTTCCCACCCTTAGTGCTGTAACGTTGGATAAACTGGATAAAATGTTGCCACCGTACTGGTCGCATGGTAATCCGGTGGATATGGTCGCTAATCAGGAGAATACCTATTCTTGTGTTCAAGCTTTATTAGATGATGATAATGTGGATGCCGTATATTGCGTTGCTGTTACTGATGAAGGCAGTATAGTCAGTGGGGTGAGGTTAGATGACCTAGATGACCTTTCTTCTTCTCAGAGAGAAAATATGAAGCAAGCTCTGGAGCAACGCCATAAGTCAGATATACAGGATTTGGATGATGTGTTAATTAATATCAGAAAAACGCAGAAACCGGTGGTATTTTGTGCGTCTATTCCCAGCAAAACACTTTATAAGTCGGATACATATATAAAATTGTTGCAACATAATTATCTGGTTCATCCCACACCTGAGGATGGTGCCCGGGTACTGAGTTGTATGGCCAGATATAGTAACTATTTGCGTTCCCTGAAATAAATTTTTCTTTTAATATGGAGAAAATAGAAAATGTTTTTAAATAAAACGATTGCTGAAGCGCAAAAACAGGGGAGGACTTTTTTAACTGAGGTAGAATCAAAAAGTATCCTCGAAGAGAGAGGGATTCAGGTTGTGGAAACTAAACTGGCGCAGACCAGAGATGAGGCGCTCTCTCTCAGTAAACAGATGAAATTCCCGGTGGTATTAAAAATTGCCTCACAAGATATAGTGCATAAGAGCGACGTCGGCGGAGTGAAGGTGGGATTAAATAATGAGAGTGAAGTGGGAGCAGCCTACGATAGTATTATGACGTCTGTGCGGGAGAAGAGGCCGGAGGCGGTGATTCAAGGTGTGTCAGTACAGAAAATGGCACGCTCCGGAGTAGATGTAATTATTGGTATATCAAAGGACCCCCAGTTTGGTCCGGTGGCTATGTTTGGTTTAGGCGGTACGCTGGTGGAGGTGCTCAAGGACGTTTCTTTTCGATTAATACCGCTGACAGAAAAAGATGCTCGGGAAATGATTAGAGAGATAAAAGGGTATTCTTTACTCACGGGATACCGCGGTAGTCCGCCCTGTGATATCAAATCGCTGGAATCATTACTATTACAGGTGTCTAAATTTGTGGAAGATAATCCTGATATCAAGGAAATGGACCTTAATCCGGTAATAGTATATCAGCAGGGAACGATGGTAGTTGATGCCCGGATAGTAATTGAGAATTAGATTAATATATTTTGAATCTTTAATAGCTATATTCCTGTAGATTACATGACATAATCAGTTTACATGGTATAGTATGATGAAAGAGATGAGTGACGATAAAAGTATCGTCTGGTACCAGGAACACTGGCGTTTTCTTCTCATAATTCTACTCATTATCATTCTTTCGGCGGTAAGCATACTCGTTATACGGCGTCCCTCACGGTCACAGGAAATTATCATCGCAACTGAGGTGCCGTCGGTGCAGAAAGTGGAGATCAGTGTCAGCGGGCAAGTAGAAAATCCCGGTATTTATCTCGTTAATGACAGTGATACCATTGGCGATATTGTCGCTATGGCTGGTGGCGATACTACCGGGGATTATTCAGATGTAATAATAAATCTCTCTCCAACCATATCTGATGTCTCTGAGGAAAGCCAGAAGATAAATATCAATACGGCTGCGGAGTGGTTACTCGATGCTTTGCCCGGTATCGGTTCTGAAAGGGCGGAAGCAATTATTGCTTACCGGGAACAAAATGGTGATTTTCTCTATGTTGAAAAATTAATGCAAGTTCCCGGTATTGGCGAAGCAACTTTCGAGGCTCTCAAGGATTACATTAAAGTAGCAGACTAATTATATGTTACATAACGTATATGGTCGGATGATGGAGTAGTGGGACTTATCTTACTCGGTAGTTCCTTTCTACTGGGTGTCTTCTTTGCTTTTCAAAATGTATCTGCTATCCCTTTTGTTTCGTTAAGTACTGTTATATTTGTGCTGCTTGTCTTTTGTAATAAAGATAAACAGAACCGGCTCATGATGGTATTCTGCTGGGTGGTGTTGCTCGGAGGATTCTGGCGCGGTCAGCCGGAGAACGCTTTTATTTTTAATGTTCAGGATACTCAACCGCTGGTATGGTTTGTCCATATCAGGAATCTACTTGCCGATTCATTAGCTAATATTCTACCGGAACCACAATGTTCTCTGGCGCAGGCGTTATTGCTTGGTATCAGGGATAATATGCCGTCCGTTCTGCGGGATGACTTTGCCCGGACGGGAACAACTCACATCATGGCAATTTCCGGTTTGCACATCAGTATTGTTACCGGAGTTTTTCTCAGTATCGGAGTGTCGCTCTTTGGCAGGAGACATTATTATTATCTGATATTACCGTTATGTGTAGTCTGGGGTTATACTCTACTCTGTGGTGCTTCCCCCTCCGTGTTGCGTGCGGCCATAATGGCTACTCTGTTTCTCGTAGCGGAAAGTATAGGAAGGCAGCGCAGTGCTCCTGTTACCCTTATATTTGCCGCGGCTGTCATGGTGGGGATACAACCTGCTCTTCTGGGAGATTTGTCTTTCCAGATGAGCTTTCTTGGAATGTCCGGTTTAATCTTTCTGTCGCCATGGTTCCATGACCGGGGATTACTTCTGGTTGAAAAAGTAACTCTGCTGAAAGACAGCGGTTTGATCATTACTATCGTTGATTCCATGGCGGTGAGTTTGGGTGCCGTTATTGCCACTGCTCCTCTTATTGCTTATTATTTTCAGACTTTTTCTCTGGCTACTCTTCCGGCAACGGTACTGATATTACCCGTGATTACTCCGGTAATAATTCTTTCCTTTATTGTGGCACTGCTCGGTATATTTCTCGTACCAGTGGCTTATGTTCTCGGTTGGGTAGTCTGGCTATTTACTGGATATATCGCTATTATTGTTCAGTGGTTTGCCGGCTTACCTTATGTAGCATTACCGGTTGATATTAACGTCACCGGATTATGGCTCTATTATATTTTACTTATCCTGATTATCGGACATAGAGTGATAATCAGAGGATTAGATAATGTTATCCCGTATGTCATAATGAAGGTAAAGTGTATTAAGACAGTGATAATCTCTTTGTCTTCCCGCCGGTCTTTTCGGAAATGGACTCTCCTTACTGTCGGTATTATTGCTATTTTGTTATGGGTTGCTGTTTTTACATTGCCTGACGGTGATTTACATGTCAGTTTTATTGATGTCGGGCAGGGAGATGCGATATTCATTCAACAGGGCAGCCAGCAAATATTGATTGATGGCGGGCCTGATGCGGAAAAAGTTAGTCTGGAACTCGGGAAACGAATGCCATTCTGGGATCGCCGTATTGAACTGGTGGTGTTGACCCATGCTCAGGATGACCATATTTCCGGTCTACTTTCGATTTTGGAGCGGTATGAAGTTGACACTGTTATTGAACCGGGAGTGGCATATGATACAGAGAACTATCAACAATGGCTAAAGCTAATAGAGCGGAATAATATTGATTATATTACGGGACAGAGCGGTCAGTATATCGATATGGGGGGTGGGGTAAGGATAGATATACTCCATCCGCAGAGTGAATTATCTGCGGTCACAGAATCTGATATTAACAACAGTTCCGTAGTATTACGTCTGGTGAAAAATAAGGCGATATTTTTATTCACCGGAGATATCGAAGAAACAGTGGAATATGAGCTTTTACATACTAATGGCGGGGAATTACATAGTACGGTTTTGAAAGTAGCACATCACGGATCGGATAGTTCCACAACACAATTTTTTCTGGACGCTGTTAAGCCGCAGATAGCTGTTATCTCGGTAGGGGAAAACAATCGCTTTGGTCACCCCGATGCAGGTGTTTTAAGCCGCTTGGAAGATAAACTGGGGCCGGGAAAAGTTTATCTTACTATGCAGCACGGCACGGTTACTTTTATCACCGATGGCGAAAGAATGTGGGTAGAAACAAGGAAGTGATGCGTGACCTGATTATTCGGATTTATAAATAGCAGCATCATGATCACGGAAATAAGGACCTCGCCATGGGCCGCTACCTTGAATAAATGGTTGCATGATAGCCTGTTCTGCCTGTACTGTATGCATTAAATCGTGTCCGCTCCACTTATTAAGCATTTCCGCCAGAGTTACCTTACCTAATTTATCATGTACAGCCGTGCGTGATAAATCGGCATCTGTTATTTCTGTCAGCATCTTGAGACTGATTGTGCGCAAACGGGTAAAATCTGTCATCATTTCTAACGGAGTTATCTCTGAGGTGTTAGAAAAAGTTGAAAAGTGAACTGCTGTAAAATTCAAAAGTGAACTCCTGGGGACTCGTTTAACGGGTAGGTAACCGACTGCACCATCCGGCTATCGTGCCATATTCGAATCTCCAATGCATCTCTTGCCACATCAGGAATAAGATGAACCTTCGACTTCGTTTCGCAACGGTACGTATGGGACTGGGATCGCGTGGTTGGATAGAGATATCTTGCGGTATCTATCATTGACCGTCCGCTTCTCCCGCAAGCAGAATACGTCCTTGGTAGAAGTATATGGCTTGGGGCAAGGCAAAAGGCCTAAACAGGTTGTTCCCCTCTTTTCTGGACCTCGCAAAGCGGATGCTGGGGACCTCTCCAGTAGTGGAGTGAACCTGGTGGTTGTTGTAGCGGTCCAGCTCTGCTTTTAAGACGGCTCGGACATCATCGATTGCGCTTATCTTCTCTATAGCGCAGGTCTTGACAACCCGATCTTGTAGCCAGCGATAGGGTCTTTCGATTTTTCCTTTCGCCGCCGGCGACAGGGCATAGGATACGTTCACTCCTAATGTCCTCATTACCTATCGCCACTGAGAGTCGGCTTCATCAGTTTGCAGAACATGCTTTCTCCAGACACTATCTCTGCCTTGGACAAAGCGGAATACTCGCAGTGAATCAACATAGTAGCGCAGTGGGATTCCATAGGTCAGCATCACGCTTTCAGCAGCTTTGATATGAGCCCAGGTGGTTTCTTGCTCAACGAAGCCGGCAACCTGGGTGGGGTAGTTCTCTGATAAGTGAGTGAAAATTCATCCCTACCCCAGCGATATTGCCTTAAAAGAGCAAAGAACCTCGTTTTACCAATTCCCAGGGTCTCCTGAATCGCTGACCTGTTCAATGTCCCCCTGGCAGTATCCTTTTATCAACACTTTCACTTGCTCCGTGGTGAACCGTTTGTGAACCTGATCCATTGACTCTGACTCTTCCCTTTTTAGGAGGACTGTATCAGAGTTCACTTTTCAACTTTTATCGGTTCACTTTTCAGGCTTTAACAGTTCATTTTTCAATTTTTTAACAATGGGAGAACGTCATGTTGACAATAATCTACATTACTGATATAGCTTACTTGCGTCTGGGATGGGGCGCCACGTGTCTCGTCATTGGGTTTTTAGTCTTAACCCCAGTCGCTTTTTTAAAAGAGGTAACATTTATGAACCTATGTTATATGGATGAGTCTGGGACTCCAGATATCCCTGGTAATTCTTCACATTTTATTCTTGTTGGATTTTCTATTCCTATTACTTATTGGAAAATTTCTTTGTCTGCTTCATCTTCTTATCACGAGCATTTTCCTTGTTTTTCGTCGCTGAGGGCGCATTCAGTAGCGTGGCATCAACTATCGTTCCCTCTCTTACCATCAATCCCTTGTCTATGAGATATCGCCGCGACTGCTCAAACAACTTCTCCGTCAGTTTGTGCTTCTCCAAAAGGTGTCGAAAGTGCAATATCGTCGCTTCGTCGGGCACCGCATCCGTTTGAAGATCAATTCCCGCAAATCGCCTTATCGCTTCTATATCGTAGAGCGCATCTTCCATCGCAGGGTCTGACAGACCATACCATTGCTGCAGGAAATATATCCTCAGCATCCATCTCCAACCGCATTGGTTGACGTCCGTTGCCTGCTTTTGGATAATGTGGACGGATGATTTTCACCATAGCTTCCCAGGGAATAACCTCGTCCATCTCTTCCAGAAATTGTTCCCGTCGGGTTTTCTTTTTCTTCTGTTCATAGACTAAGCTGGCAAAGGATAATGTTTTCATATTTTGCTCCTATGATATTCGATATCAGTATTATCTCATATCCGGAGACTTTTTCAGAGTTTCCTTAATAAATTCTTCTATCCGTCTTTTTGCTAAATCTACGTAGTTCTCATCAGTCTCATACCCTTCATAATGTCTCCCAGATTTCAGGGCGGCTATAGCAGTTTGACCACTGCCGATAAATGGATCAAGTACAACATCTCCTTGAAAAGTGTATAGTTCTATGAGTCTATAAGGTAATTCCACCGGGAAAGGAGCTGGATGTCCCACTTTTCTTGCTCTTTCGGCTCCAAAAGTCCAGACACTTTTACTGCATTCCAAAAACTGTGAATCTGAAATTGTTGATATCCTTCCTTCAGGGTTCTCCCTTCTAAATTTTCCTTTTGAATAAACCATTATGTATTCATGTATATCTCTTAGGGTTGGGTTTTTTGCAGATGCAAAAGTACCCCATGCTGTCGAAGGACTGGCACTTGAAGCTTTATTCCAAATTACCTCTCCTCTTTGTAGAAATCCTATCTCTATCATATCTAGAGTAACAAATGCATTTAGGGGAATATAAGGTTTCCTTCCTAAGTTTGCTATATTTATGCAAGCTCTTCCACCAGGAACAAGTACCCTATAGACTTCCTTCCACACTCTTTTTAAAAAATCTCTATATTCATTTAGTGTCAGATTATTATCATAATCTTTTCCCACATTATAAGGTGGCGAAGTGACCATCAAATGAATAGAATTATCCGGCAATTCACTCATGTTTTCGCTGGATTTTAAAAAGATTTTATCCAGATGTTCATCTGCTATCTGTTTCTCTAAATATTCTATTTCTTGCTCTTTAGGCATTCCTTCATATAATTTACTAGCATAGAAAGATGAGGAGTCATGGTTTATCCTTCCAGGACTTCCGAAACTGCTTGTCTTCGTACCTCTACCGTGCCCGTTGTTTTTCATTATTCCTCTCCCCAATAATCAACCCATCTTCTATAAGCATCATACAAGGTATTGCCTATATCAGGTCTCTTCCATTCAACATCAATTTTTTTACACCAGGCGCACATTCTAGATTCAATTTGCATTCTTTACTAAATTCTACACCTCTAGGATTTGTACCTGCTTTAGGTAATTTAAAGTACTTTTCAAAACCCATTTCTTTTAATATTATATCTTGTGTTTCTACAGGTATATAATAAACATAACCTTTAGAATTCCATTTTATTTGAACTAGTAATATGTCAGCTTTCGGCATGTAGCTCTTGCAAAATTCCTTTGCGCTGACTGCATCCACAGTCCAGACTGCTTTGATTCCACCATCACCGCTTATTGTCTTTATTGAAATAGGCTTTTCAAATAATTTTACATCTACTTCATTCTCTGTAATGGGAATCATAAAATCCACATTTTTTATTCCAAATTTATATATAAGCAACGCTATCATTATCTTTTCACGAATTGATCCTACTTCCATACCTACTTTTCCTGCTCTAGAAGCTTCTAACTCGGCTAAATGAAAAAGATAAGGTAATTTCACTTTTATTTTCTCAATTATTTTTTCATCGTCGAATATTTCAATTAATCGGCTCGACATTTTGCCTCTCCAAATCATTTTTCTACTATACACCACCACGACCACCTCTATCACCTTTTTTTCTAAATTTAGGACCTTCCGCCCAGAATATAGCCTTTGCCAACATATATCTTTCCATAGACTCTGATATATAAGTATCTGGGTTTTGTATTTTAGGTTTATAACCACTCTGGTCAACAATTCTTTTGAATTCTTTTTCAGCTATTTTTTTAATTTATAACTTCCTATTATTTCTCCACTTTTAATTAAATAAAATTTTCCATCGGCAGGTACTATTTCAGTGTATCTTTCAATAGAAAGTCCAATATCCGGAATTGAATGTTTATAATATCCTCCACCTCGTTTAACCAACGCTCTATCTCCCGTTATTTATAGTTTATACCATATATAATTTTACACTACCAAGAAATTAGCCCTTTACCGACTTATTAGTAAAGGGCTAATTTAGCTTCAAATTAGTGGCGTCCCCGGTGAGATTCGAACTCACGACCCACTGCTTAGAAGGCAGTTGCTCTATCCAGCTGAGCTACGAGGACATACTAACCACGCACAAATATTACGACAAATGAGTTAATGAAGCAAGCTGTAATCTGTGTATCTGCCATAAACTTGATAAATTAGATATGAAAAGACAAGGGTTATTGGCATGATATCCTGGATTCCCGCTGGAGTTTANNACCCCGTACCTGATACGGGGCAGGAATGGCCGCTCTGCTACGACAAAAAATACTTTAAATCTGAAATAAAAGGATAGTTGTTAGCGGTCAGCAATCAGCTGATGGCACCACCCCACCCTGCTGGATTCCGATTTACATCGGAATGGCGAGAAGATGGGATTTATGTCCCCACTTCCAGATTATCACGGATACTCATGCATTCTCAGAATGATGTGGGGATGTACTTTACCCCGCCACCAGATGCTTCGCTACGCTCCAGCATGACAAAAAGGAAGATGGCAATGGATGGACGCGCTCCTAAAAGATTCTTAGCGGAGTTAATCCTGTACCTAATACGGGATTCCAGAATGACAGGGGCGGCTTCACCCTCACTCTCATTACTCCCGTCAAGGGAGAGAGAGAATTTGCCCCTGCGCTAAGCTTCCGGGCCAGAAGGGCAATTATTGCGTTGCTTCTTTATGGTGGTTGTTTTTCTTTTTGTAGAGGCTGACGATGATAATAATGGCAAGGCTGATACCGGCGATGATGGCGCCTGTCCAGCCGAGTAAACTGAGGGAAACGACAATAATACCGGCAATGAGAATGCCGATTGTGATGGAGGAGAAGGCATACCAGAAATCAAGGCCAAGGAGAACGGCGAGTATCGCTCCCGTCCAGGCTCCGGTCAAGGGAAGAGGGATAGCGACCAGTAAGAGCAGCCCCAGCCATTTATATCTGTCAATGGAGGTTTCTTTTTTCCTGGTGCGTTTAAAGACCCAGTTGAAGAATTGTGCTCCTTTTTGAGTGCGGCTGGCAAGCTCTGCAATTTTCTCCCAGAAGAGCAGGACGAGTGGTACCGGAAGGAGATTTCCGATAAAAGCAAGATAAAATGCCTGGTACCAGGGCATATCGAAAGAGAATATGGCCAGAGGTATCGCGCCCCGGAGTTCGGATATGGGCAGGGCACCGACAATCATGACGATTAATTCTTGGGGAAGTCCCAGGTTGGTGATATTTTGCAATAGGTTATTGAACATGAATTATACGTTTGTTTCCCTTATCCTGTATCCTGAATGACGGAGGAATACTACCAGATACATTAAATTAAAATTCAAAAATTAAAGGTTAAAACCACAGAGTAAAACTTAAATCTTTTCCGGTAGTCTGTTATCTTGATTTTTAAGTTCTATTTATTGGCTGCCTGGTGTGCCAGTTTACGTCCCATGATATTAATTACCGGATCCATTTTCTTCATTAACAGAGCGAAATTTTCAAAGGTAAGCGATTGCGGTCCATCTTTGAGAGCGTTATCCGGGTCAGGATGAACTTCAATCATGACACCATCAGCACCAGCGGCGACAGATGCCAGAGCCAGCGGAGTGACAAGATACCATTTCCCGCTGCCATGGCTGGGGTCGGCGATAACGGGAAGGTGGGAAAGTTTATGAATCAGGGGTATGGAACTGATATCCATAGTATTGCGGGTAGCTGTCTCGAATGTTCTGATACCACGCTCGCAGAGAATAAGCTGAGAATTACCCTGGTCGAGAATATAGTCCGCAGCAAGGAGCCATTCCTGGACGGTAGCGGAAAGGCCGCGTTTGAGCATAACCGGCTTGTTTATTTTCCCGACGGCATCAAGAAGCGGGAAATTCTGCATGTTGCGGGCACCGACCTGTAATATATCAGCATACTCGGCCACAAGGTCAACGTCTTCCGGGCTGAGTACTTCGGTAACGACCGGCATACCCGTTTCTTCCCGGGCACGGGCGAGAAATATGAGGCCTTCTTTTCCCAGACCACGGAAACTGTAAGGAGAAGTACTGGGTTTAAAAGCACCGCCACGGAGAATACTGGCTCCGGCGGAGTGTACGAACAGGGCAGTATCAATAAGTTGTTTTTCGGTTTCAACAGCACAGGGACCGGCCATGACGACAACTTCATTGCCACCGATGGTAACGCCGCCGACTTTGACGGTACTGCTAAAAGGATGAAAGTCACGATTGGAAAGTTTATAGGGTTTGGTAACGGGAATAACGTCTTCTACTCCGGACATCATCTCCAGTTTATCGCGAAGTTCCGGGAAGCCGGGTTTGATACCGACTACTCCGATAATTGTTCTTTCTTCACCCTGGGAACGGTGTCCGCGCAGACCAAGTTCGGTCAGGCGCGCCATGATATCATTAACATTTTGTTCACTGGCATCGTGTTTCATTATAACAATCATGACTTTATCCTCTGTATATACCCCGATAATTTTTTAGATAATAGCGGGGATTTCCTTTCTAAGTGATTCTGCTCCTTTAATATAGATGTGCTTGATATCTGCGATTTTTTTCTCCGTATTGAACAGGATAAGGATACGCAAGCACATTTTGGGACCGTCGGTAACATCGGCTTCCCTTGTCCCGAGAAGGGCGATGTTAGACCAACCCATTTGACGTGCTGCTGCCGCAGGAAATCCGGCATTAAGGTCGGCAGTGGTAGTAAATATCGCGCAGGCTATTGTATCAACATCTATTTCATTGGCCTCTACTATCTTATGAAGCAGTTCCCGGCTGGCCGCCAGAATGGAATCCTTAGTATTTTTTTCTACGATAGTTGCTCCACGAACACCACGGCATAACATCAATCCGGTTCTCCTTTCTCCTGTACAAATAAAAGAATAATGCCGTTATTATGACATAACCCTGCCTTCGTTGACAATTAAAGATGATGAATGATACTATAATTATGCGTGTGATATTGACCGTTGGCAGCAATAATCCGGAAGCGCGGGGATAATAGAATAAGAATGGTATCCACTTGGATCGGAATTGCGACCGAGATGGAAAAATATGTAGAAGTTTCCAGGCTTTCTCATCCAGGTGGGAAAGCTTGTTTGTTTTTAGGGGATATGAAATGTTAAAACTGGGATTTATCGGTGCGGGAACGGTAGGAACAGCTCTGGCGGCAAAATTACATGCCGGAGGTTATGCCATAGCTGCTGTTGCTGATTGCAGCCGGGCATCATCAGAAAGATTTACCGGATATATTGGTAGTGATAGCAGCATCATTTGTACCAGTCAAGAGGTGGCAGACCGGGCGGAACTGGTTTTTGTTACCACTCCTGACGATATTATTGCGGTAGTTACCAGAGAGGTTATCTGGCATACCGGACAGAGTGTGGTACATTGTAGTGGGGCATACTCCGTTGATATTCTGGAACCGGCAAAACAAAAAGGAGCGCGGGTAGGAAGTATCCATCCCATGCAAACGTTTGCCAGTATTGATTATGCGAGGGATAATTTACCCGGTTCCAGTTTTGCCCTGGAAGCAGAAGAGCCATTGCTGAGTGTTTTGAAAGAGATGGTTACTGTTCTTGAGGGATACTGGATTAAACTGAAACCCGGAGATAAAGTGCTCTATCATGCGGCTGCGACGATATCCTGTAATTATCTGGTTACTCTGGTAAAGCTGGCAACAGACCTCTGGGAGCAATGCGGTGTTTCCCGGCCGGAGGCAGTAAGGGCACTGCTTCCTCTGTTGCGTGGTACTGTCGGCAATATCGCTAATATCGGTTTGCCGGGTTGTCTTACTGGCCCTATTGCACGAGGTGATGTCGGGACAATCAGGAAACACCTGGATGCACTGGCAGAAGCCGCACCTTCTCTTCTGCCTATCTACAAACAATTGGGGCAGGAGACGGTTCCTGTTGCGTTAGAGAAGGGAAAACTGGATAAGGATAAGGCGGAAGAAATAAATCGGATACTAAAATGTTGATTAATAAAGAAATTTGGAGAAATAAGGTAGTGGAGGACCGGAATAAATGAGGACAATGTTGAAAAGCAAAATTCATCGGGCGACGATTACCGGAGCAGATATTGAATATGAGGGGAGTATTACTATAGACCGTGCTCTTATGAAAGCAGCAGATATTTTACCCTATGAGATGGTGCATGTCCTCGATTTAACAAACGGAGCCCGTTTTGAAACTTATACCATCGAGGGTGATAAGGGACAGATATGTATTAATGGCGCTGCTGCCCGATTAGTTGTTCCGGGGGATAAGGTGATTATTCTGGCATACCGTATTCTGGGTGATGAAGAAGCAATAGTCTGTCAACCGAAAAAGGTTTTTGTGGACAAAAATAACGATATCGTTAAAACTGCATAGCGGAAATGGAGCCACGGACTAAATAACAGATTATTATTGTTATCAGTCTAGGAATAATGAGGGATTGTAATTAAAATGCAGGTTGCCAAAACAATTAATGAGATGCGTGCCTTAAGGAAGAAAATGCAGGGTGCGGTAGGGTTCGTACCAACGATGGGCTATCTGCATGAAGGACATCTTACTCTGGTAAGGGAATCCCGTGCGGCTAATGATAATACGGTGGTCAGTATTTTTGTTAATCCGACACAGTTTGGGCCGGCGGAGGATTTTAAGAAATATCCCCGTAATACGGAGGGTGACCTGGCGATGCTGGCAAAAGAAGGGGTGGATGTGGTATTTATGCCTTCATCCGAGGTGATGTATCCGGTTTATTACAGTACCTATGTTCAGGTGAGAAAAGTCACGGACAGGCTGGAAGGGGCTTCACGTCCCGGTCATTTTGAAGGTGTGGCGACAGTAGTGGCGAAACTTTTTAATATTGTGCGGGCAGACCACGCTTATTTCGGACAAAAAGATGCCCAGCAGGTAATAGTTATTAAAAGAATGGTAGAAGATCTGAATATTGATACCGAAATTGTTGTGGTGCCGACAGTCCGGGAGCAAGACGGTCTGGCGATGAGTAGTCGTAACGTCTATTTGAGTAAGGAGGAACGGCAGGCCGCTCTGGTTTTATATCGTGCTCTGGTACTGGCGCAGCAAAACTGGTCTAACGGGATAAATGATACGGAAACTATCCGTAGTGAGATGAAAAAATTGATTGAGTCTGAGCCACGGGCGAAGATAGATTATATCAGTATTGCTTCACCGGACACACTGGAGGAACTGAAAGAAGTTTATCAGGGCGCAGTGGTATCTCTAGCAGTGCGCATTGGTAAAACAAGATTGATTGATAATATCCGGCTCGGGTTATCTAAGCTTTAGGATTTGCAGGATCTGGTTGTTTTCTTCTACTTGTGGAGCTCTGCTGACGTTTGCCGAGCCAGATTCCCTTGAAAAAGGTGCGGTCAAGAAGATAACGGCGATCCGCTACATCCAGCAGGTCTTTGGAAATATTTCTTTCAAAATAAGCTACTTCAACATGTTTGCCCAGATTTTTTACTGCTTGAAGGGCATAAGCAAAGTCGCCATCGCCGCTTACTAGTATGGCAACATCATAGAGATTATCCCAGCCAAAGTGAAGTAGGTCGGTGGCGAGCATAATGTCAATGCCTTTTTCTACAGAGATACCACGGGATAATTTAGTGGTTCCTAATCTGACTTCGACATAAGGAATATTACGTAATGAGTCAAGAAAATCTTGTTGTTCCCGGAAACCATCAGAGTTCTGCATTTGTTCCTGTACGAGATTATAATAGTAAGTTCTGAAGAGACGCCTTCCACCGCAGAGTCTGGTGGTTAATTCCGCAAAATTAATATCGTGACGTTTATAGACATCATGTAGGGCATGATATAGATTACTACCATCAATAAATATTGCTATTCTATCTTCCATTTCGTTAGCACTAACGTTAACATAATTATCGTAATTCATCAATTTTTCCCTCAATTTATCCAGGATATTTTTCAAGAATATTTTCCTCCAGTAACTTTAATCTCATCGTAAGGGATAAGTAGAAAACAACTCCGGGATGATAGGATTTATAAGAGAGTATTTTCCTGGTGTCTTTGTGTAGAGGCCGGCTAGTGAGAAATTTTCTGATTTTGCCGGAGTTGAAGCGATAGATATTTTCTATTAGATTACTGTTATTGACAGATAAAACATTAATTTTAGTTGATATCTTCATTAATATAAGATTAATAATAATATATTTTGCACTATTTTAATACCCCGGATTTTATGCAAAAACTGCTTGAGTGATAAATACCGGAATTCTACATGTCTGTTTATCTGTTTTGCTGCGAATCAGTTATTGTCTTGTTTCTTTGTTTTGAGGCCTCATACATTACCAGAGCAGCAGCTACGGAGGCGTTCAGGGAACTTATTTTGCCTCGCATCGGGATTGCTGCCAGATAGTCACATTTTTTCTTTACCAGATCGGATAGTCCTTTTCCTTCGCTGCCGATAACTATTGTCGAGGGTAATTTATAATCAACATCGAAATAACTTACCTTGCCTGAAATATCAATGCCGGTGACCCAGATATTATTTTTCTGTAAGGTGCTAATAGTATCTGCGATATTGGTGACTTTACAGACGGAAACATATTCGATAGCACCTGCGGATGCTCTGGCTACTGCGGTGGTAAGTCCGGCTGCCCTTCTGGCCCGGATTATTATGCCATGAATCCCGCTGGCGTCAGCCGTTCTGATGATAGCACCCAGATTGTGCGGGTCCTCGATGCCATCCAGAATGCAATAGAGAGGAAGTTCGTTTTTATTTTGAGAAATAGTAAACAGGTCTTCCAGAGAAACATAATTTTTAACGGCAACATAGGCGATTATTCCCTGATGGGAGCTATCCGGGCTTAATCTTTCGATAGCCTCCCGCGGAACGAATTCCACCGGGATAAGATTACTTTGAGCGAGATGTAATATTTCCGCAATAATGGAATGACGTCCGGTGTTGCGAGCGAGCAGTATTTTATTTAGTGGACGTCCTGCTTTTAATGCTTCCCAAACAGTGTTACGTCCTGCGATAATATCCGTACTATCCAATATTTTAAACTGCCACCATATTTTTAAAATTTATTTCAGTTGATTAATACTACCACAACGCGGGCATTTGATTTCAGTACCACGGTATCCGGGAGGCACTCTTAATCTGACACCGCAGCCACAGTCAACAGTTTTATATTCATTGAGACGCCAGAGAACATCTGATGTCTCACGAGCCTGTTTTTTCTCGTCCAGCTCGCCTTCTTTTTCTGATTGTGCTGACCTTAAGGGGATAGCCCCGGAAGATGCTGTTAGTGCTGTTTCCGGGATTATACTATGCGTATTATGGATGTTTTTGTAGGCTTGATTGTAGTCAACATAGGAAGCGCCAGACATAGAGCGTAAAATACGGATTCTTTCTGCTGTCGGAGGGTGAGTGCTGGAGAGATTTTGTGCCGCACCTTTTTTACGGAAGGGATTGTCAATATACATCGGTGCGGTAGCATTATTGGCTGCCTGTACCTGTATTTCGGAACTGGATATTTTCTCCAGCGCAGAGGCCAGACCTTCCGGATATCTGGTATATAGCGCACCGGAAGCATCAGCCAGATATTCTCTTTTGCGTGAGATGGCAAAATAAATGAGCTTGGCGAAGATAGGAGCGAATATCATCAAAACAATGGCAATGAGCATAATAATTAGCTGAGCACCTCCCCCTCCTGATGAACGGTCTCTTCTCGACCGGCCTGTTCCGCCGAAGAGCATAATTCGTGAGGCATACCAGGAAAGGATAACAATAGTACCCAGGAGAACACTACACATTGACATGAGTAATACGTCACGATTTTTAATATGTGATATCTCATGGGCGATAACACCCTGTAATTCGTCACGGTTTAATTTCTGTAATAAACCTGAAGTGATTGCTACCGAAGCATGTTTGATGTCACGTCCGGTAGCAAAAGCGTTCAATGCCGGATCATCGATAATATAGATGTCCGGCATTTTTTCCAGACCGGACGCTATTTTCATTTCTTCAACCACGTTGTAGAGACGCGGGTGGTCCTCACGGCTTATTTTTCGTGCTTTGGAGATAGAGAGCAGAATACTATCGCCCTGAAAGTATGCGGTTAAACTCATGATAACCCATATAATAAGAGCAATAATTAATCCGCCAGTGGCATTGTCCAGGAAAAGTAACCCGAGAAAATATCCCAGGACGAAAAGGAGCAATCCCATGCCAATAACTAATATTATTGATTTATTACGATTAGATCTGATCTGTTCCCACATGGGAGAGTTTACTCCTGATTATTGAAAACTTACTTTGGGTGCTTCTCTCTCGGCGGGAGCAGTAACCTCAAAGAATTCAGATGTTTTAAATCCGGTCATATTAGCCACAACGTTAGAGGGAAACATCTGTATCTTGTTATTATAATGTAGTACCGAATCATTATAGAACTGACGGGAGAAGCTTATTCTGTTTTCTGTGGCAGTAAGTTCCTCTTGAAGAGAAAGGAAATTCTGATTAGCTTTAAGGTCAGGATATCGTTCCACGACGACAAGCAGACGTGACAGAGCAGAAGTTAGCTCACTTTCTGCCTGAGCGCGTGCTCCTACTCCTCCTGATGAAGCGGCTTGTGCGATATTACGTGCTTTAGTGACTGCTTCCAGAGTTTCACGCTCATGGTGCATATATCCTTTTGCTGTTTCCACAAGATTAGGAATCAGGTCATGCCGTCTTTTTAATTGCACATCGATTTGGGACCATGCATTTTTTACCTGATTGCGTTTTCCTACCAGTCCGTTATATGTGGAGACAAAAACAATGGCGAGAATTACAACAATACCAATAATAATCCAGACTGCTAACACAGAACACCTCCTCTTTTTTGTGTGCTTGGATAAATTTTATTCATTTACCCAATAATTACTTTTGTTTAATCCTGTTTTCGAGCATGAAATACTTCTGTCAGAAAATCGACCACATTTTGTTCATTACTATTTTCCTTCGTTGATTGAGTGGGTAACTGCTGGACCAGTTTTAATATTTCGCCGCCATCGAACCAGAGTCCTTCACCATGTTCACAGGCATCAATAAGAATATCGGGGTAGCCGATATTTACCTTCTTCATTTTTTTATTACAGAGAGGGCATCTGCGTTTCTGTTCCAGTGTCACAGCATCCCTGGAACTCAAGATTTTTTTTAATAACAGATTATTATTTTCTGAACTGGCAGGCTTGAGCATGAGTTCCAGTTCTCCCTGGTCGAACCAAACTCCGCCGCACTGATTGCAGTAATCAAGTTCAATCTCGTTGTACTCAATTACAAACATATCGCTTTTACAAACAGGACATATCATTATTTAACTTCTTTCCAATCAGATTTCAATATATTATTCCTGAGGAATGTATGTCAAATATATTTTCGGGTTTTCATGCGGATAAAAGTATTAATTAATAATCTTGAAATATATATGCCAGAGAGTGAATGCTCTCTGGCATATATGGATGAACATATTGGCACTAAAAGTGCTTATTTGTTCTGTTTCATCTTGCTATAGCAAGCGCTACAATAAACGGGTCTGTCCTGACGTGGCTGAAACGGAACTTCTGTTTCCTTGCCACATTCCGCGCAAACTGCGGGGAACATTTGACGACGGCCTCCCCCCATACGTCCGCCGCTGCTGCCATACCTTTCTGCTTTCCGGGCTTCACGGCATGCAGGACAGCGCTTGGGCTCGTTGGTGTAACCTTTGGTCTGGAAAAATTCCTGTTCCTCAACGGTAAACGGGAAACTCGCCCCACAATCGCAGCATGTAAGAGTCTTTTCTGTAAAACTCATGTGATGACCTCCTCTCTTTTAATAGTTGGTTAGAGTTCTGGTCATCCATGACTTTATCGAAGTTATATTTAGGTTTAAGTATGCGATAGCCCAAATCTTACCACCGAGCGTGATTATACTACTAAAAATTATTTTTTTGCAACAGTATATGTGAAACAGCTTTGATAATACCCCATTTACTTCTTTATTAAAAAGAAATAGAGGCGTTTGGTATAGGATAGAAAAAACGTACACCAAAGTCATGTAAAATAGAACGACGGAGGTGTCATGATGAAAGGGATCCCACAAGGGAAGTACACGAAAGAGTTCCGCACTCGGCGGAAAGCGATGGCTGAGATAAGAGAATACATAGAGATCTTCTCTAACCGGGAGCGTTTGCAGGTCGGGTTGGGTTATTTATCCCCGGGCAGCATACATCCAGAAATATTACCAGGGATTACTGGCAGCATGAGAGGTTTGGTTTACGTTATTGACATCCGACACCATTATAGTGTCACTTATCTATCTGAACATGATCTGTATTGCGTCAAATTAAACTATTACCGTAGCCCCTTGATGTTGCATCAAAATTAGTGTTACCGGCATTTACCGGATGACGTGCCAGTTGCCACAATTGCTCCAGGAGGTCACTAATCTGTTTCAGAAGAAGTACTGGATTGAGCCTCTGGTAAATATCCGCCAGCTCTTTTCTTTTTGCTTCTGTGAGCACACCTAATGCCAGTAACCGCTGATAGGGTGTCTGCGCTTTATCATAGACCTTATGTACTCAGGCTCCATTCCTTGTCTTACAAAGAAGCTTCATTGTGGGCTGGAAGAAGTTAATATAGCGTCTGACCAGCAAGTAGGTACTTGACTATTAAATGCCAATTCAGTAAAATTCTTAGCAATCTATTAGTTAGAGTGCTAAATTTTAATATGAAGCTCCTAAATGAGCTGGTTTGATACAAGGAAGGGATAATAAGTTGCCAATCTATGAATATCAGTGCAGTGACTGCTCCTTCAGGTTTGAGAAAAAGGAGAGTTTTAACGGAAATCCGGAGATGTCATGCCCGAAGTGTAAGGGCAAGGCAAAGCGAGTTTTTTCGGTAGTACCGATTATTTTCAACGGTCCTGGATTTTATTGTACGGATAATGGACATAAGAGCAGTACTACCACTACTACTAGCACTCCCAGTACTCCTGTGGTGAGCAGTCCAGTTAGCAAACCACCTACTGTTGAACCGGCATAATTAAAAAGCGGTTATAAAGTTAAAAATCCCTGATGGATTGTTTCAGCAGGGATTTTGCTTTATTCCTGGCTTATGTTTTTCTCGTTGTTATTGCGAGGCTTGTCCCGTATTTGATACGAGAGCACAAAGTGCTCGTGGCAATCCGGGGTGGGGTGAATTGTGACATATTTAAAGATCACTACATTACTTGATTTCCCATATTTGATCTCGTTCAGATAGATAAGTGACACTATAATGGTGTCATGAAAATAAGATATGACATCGCCCAAGGAAGCTATCAGTTAAGCAGATTAGAAATTGATCTGTCTAAAGAAGCGCAAGTCAGACTGAGCTGGTTTGATTACTACCGGAATCATCAGCATAACGCCTGCTTAACTTGCCGGCACTTCGGGATATCGCCGCAGACCTTTTATCGCTGGCAGAGACGTTATGATCCTCATCATCGCAAAACTCTGAAAACCCATTCCTGCCGTCCAAAGAGAGTGCGCCAACTAACCTATACTCTGGCGCAAATTGAAGCAGTACGTAAGGTATGAGAATGTTATTGTCTTTGGCAAGCGAAAAGGGACCCACCTCTGGTAAAAAATATATTCTAACTAACGTTTCCTTTCTTCCTCTTCAGACTTTCCTTAAACCGGTAGCGATCTTCATTCATTTCGATGATGTGACAGCGGTGAGTTAACCTGTCCAGTAAGGCTCCTGTTAAAGCATCATCGCCAAAGATTTCTTTCCACCGGGCAAAGTCCAGGTTAGTAGTGATAACCATGGAGCCTCGTTCGTACCTTGAAGAACAAAAAGTAAACAGCAGCCTGTGAATATGAAAAGTGGTATCAGAATGATATTTGCAGTATAATAAAGTCTGATTGGTGACACTCGCCTCAGGAATATTTATGATCCGGCTAAAATCCCTGATAAATATGAGAGGTTGATGTGTTGCTTTTTTATTGAAGTAATTCAATAAAAGAAACAGGAGAATAATAGTTTAAGTATGCGGAAAGATAATTTTAGAAATATTGCCATTATTGCTCACGTTGACCATGGCAAAACAACTCTGGTTGACTTCATGTTAAGGCAAAGTGGTACTTTCAGAGAAAATGAACGAGTTGAAGATCGTGTTATGGACTCCATGGATCTGGAAAGAGAACGCGGTATCACCATCATGTCCAAAAATACTACTATCTGGTATAAGGGTGTTAAAATAAATATTGTGGATACTCCCGGTCATGCTGATTTCGGTGGTGAAGTGGAACGTGGACTAAATCTGGTGGACGGCGCCCTCCTGCTAGTAGATGCTAGCGAAGGACCTCTACCACAAACACGCTTCGTACTGAAGAAAGCTCTGGCAAAAAACCTGCCTATCATCCTGGTAATCAATAAAATTGACCGTCCTGATGCCAGAATTGAAGAAGTAGTGAGCAAAGTCTATGATTTGTTTATAGACCTTGATGCTAACGAAAAACAAATTGAATTTCCTATTCTGTACACCATTGCACGCACTGGTGTCGCCCATAATAAAATAGGGGATGATTCCAAAAATTTGCAACCTTTGTTCGAAGCTATTCTAAAGCATATTCCCGGCCCCGAAGCAGATGATAATGAAGTAACTCAATTTCTGGTAACTAACCTGGATTACGATTCTTACGTGGGACAAATTGCAGTAGGTCGCCTGGCTAATGGTACACTTGAGATAAACAAAAGCTATGCTCTTTGTGCTCAAGATGACATAATCACAGGAATAAAACTATCTACCCTTTATACATTTGAAGGACTGCACAAAAAACAGGTTAACAGGGTAGAAGCAGGAGATATTATTGCCATTGCGGGAGTCTCAGAAATAAAAATAGGGGATACCATATCATCATCAGAGAATCCTAAACCTCTACCGCGTATTCATGTAGACGAACCTACGGTATCCATGACTTTCTATATTAATAACAGTCCATTTTCCGGTAAAGAAGGAAAATTTGTCACTTCTCGCCATCTACGCGAACGACTGGAAAAAGAAATTCTGAGTAACGTTGCATTAAGAATAAAATATATCGAAGATCGTGCCGATGCTTTCGAGGTTTATGGACGAGGCGAATTGCAGCTGGCAATACTAATAGAAACAATGCGCCGTGAAGGCTATGAACTCTCTGTTTCCAAGCCAAGCGTAATAACAAAAAAAGATAATGGAAAAATAACAGAACCTGTTGAACACCTCTACCTCGATATTCCTGAAGAATTTATCGGTGTTCTAACGGAAAAATTAGCAGTACGCAAAGGACGTATTGTTAATATGACCAATGCGGGGCACGGCCGCGTTAACATGGAGTTTCTCATTCCGGTACGCGGTTTGATTGGTTTCCGCAGCCAGTTCATGACAGATACCAAAGGGCTGGGTGTAATGAACACACTATTTGAAGGTTACGAACCCTGGTTCGGTAACATTCCGCAGAGAGAGAATGGTGTGCTAGTAGCGGATAGGCCGGGCAAGGTAACCCCATACGCCAGTCTAGCAATGGAGGATCGCGGGGAATTATTTGTTAATATTGGTACTGATGTTTACGGTGGCATGGTAGTAGGAGAGCGTAATCGTCCTCAGGACCTCTACGTCAACATTACCAAAGAAAAGAAGTTGACCAATATTAGAAGTTCTACATCCGATTTTACTATTACTCTCCGACCACCACGAATACTCTCGCTGGACCAGGCAATAGAATATATTTCAGAAGATGAACTCGTGGAAATTACTCCAAAAAGCATCCGTATCAGAAAGAGGGAATTGGATATGAATAACCGCAGCGCTGCACGTAGATCACGTGCAGACGACTTATGATAATAACAAATTGATATATCCCACACATTTTAAGGTATCTTACAGATACTTATTCATGATGTGTAATAATTTCAATACCTGCGGCATTTTAGAAAATTCCTCAAATGAATAACGTGCTTTTCTTTGCCAGTTAGGATAATCATTAGTGCCAGGGACATTTTGCGGTTGCGTTTCCAACCAGAGGTCTTCCAAATTAAGAAGAATGATTTCAGCAGGACTTTCATTCAAACAAGTAATGAGACCTTGTAATATTTTAGCCATCTGTTTATCATAAATTCTTTCACCGGATTTCTTTCTTAAGAACTGCTTAATATTATTTTTGAGAATTCGTCGTTCTTTTAATTCTTTACGTACTGTCTTCTTATTGATAAGACCAAGTTCATATCGGTACCTGATATCATCACAATGCCAGAAAGCGGCAAAAGGAGGCATATCATGTGTATTTAAACTGGCTACTGCGTGGACAGGAACATGATGTAACGGCTCGTTACTATCAGAAATTAACTCATATTGCATAATATACATGCGTTGTAATCCATGCCGTGACATCGCAGGTCTGACTTCTGGAGGCACAAGACCCAGATCTTCGCCAACAATCATGGTATTATTACGATGTGATTCCAGAGTCAGAATAGCATACAACTCTTCGGAACGATATCGGACATAAACCCCCTGAGTTGATTCCATCCCCCCTGGTATCCAATAAAGATGATGAAAACTCATCATATGGTCAATACGCAAAATACCAGCATAACGCATATTATGTTGCAGGCAAGAGATAAAATAATCGTATTTATTCTGCCGTAATTTTTCCGGGTTCAGTGGAGGACAATTCCAGTTTTGCCCGCTGGTAAAAACAGCATCGGGCGGTGCCCCGAGTGAGCAACCGGGAAGAAATACATCCTGTCTACACCAGACATCATAGCCATCCGGATGCACACCAACCGGGAAATCGAGATATAATCCGGCACCGTAATGCTGTGCTTTATGAGAGAATTGCTCTATCTGTTGTCCTGTGAGCCATTGCACATAAAGATGGTACTGCTGAATTTCTTTGTCGCAGTCGCTATCGGTCAGTTTACCATTGCGTAAACGTCCCGGCCATAACTTCCAGGATTGTTTCTGTTTCTCACAAACAGCACGAAAACGAGCATAGTCCTGTACTGCTAAATTGCGCGCAACATAATTATGTAAATCTTCCTGTCTCCGGGAATATCCGGCAAACAAACTACGCGACAACTCCATTAATACCCGACGTTTGGACTCCATCAGACGACGATATTCCACAAACGGCATATCTCTCAGTTCATTCAGTTCTTTCTGAAATACGGAAGAGGAAAGCATACTTTGTGCAGAAGGACAGCTTAATAATTCCGGTATATTATCAACATCCAAATAAATTTCATTCCAGAAAAGACGGCTCACTGGTGCATAAGGACTGGGATCGTAAGGACTATCTAAAAAACTCGCTAACAATGGTAAAGTAGCAACCATATCACCACCCAGTTCACTTACCCATTTCTGAAGTGCTTCAAGAGATGAAAAATCGCCACACCCCCAGTTTTTCTCAGTTTGCAAAGCATATAAAGGAAGAAATAATCCCCATATTCGCTTACGCTTGATTTCGGGAGACATATATGTCTTTCGAGGAGCAGAGATAATTAAAGACTCAAAAGATCGTCCTGATATTTCTAGAATAAGTCGATGATAGCCAAAAGGAAGACTTATTAAAAATGGGATTTTTATAATAAATCCCGGGCTTGAAGCAATACATCTTATTACATCAGTATCGTCAGCATTCCATACCCAGGTTTTTTCTTCACCAGTTTCAAAGATGAGGTGTCCTGTAATATTCAATTTTGACGTTCTTCCGGAGCAACGTATCGGGATAGAACGCAAAACACCATCCCAGGCAACCAGCACAGGCTCCACCATTTGCTGTAACAAGGCATACTCTCTTGCCCGTAAAACAGCAGGAATATCTTTATAGCAAGTAACAGGTGCCCCCATCTTATTGAGAATTGCCATAAGAGACTCATCATCAGCATAATGTCGGCGAGAGTCCACTCCATAATAATATATCTGTATCCCGTAGAGAGATGCTAACCGCCATAGAAGAGAGCGGTAAATTCTATCTTGCAACATTAGATATCTCCTGACATCACGTATCTCTTAAAATGTCATGTCTACAAATAATATTCAGTTTATACCATTATAATGCAACAACTATTCTTTCTCATTGTCGTCATCATAATAGTATGCTAATATTTTCAAAATGTACCTTTAAAATACGCTCTGTCCAACCTATTTATGATATAATGATTAGCGCAAATTTATATTTTATAAGTAAGGGCCCGTAGCTCAGTGGTAGAGCGGTCGGCTCATAACCGATTGGTCGCAGGTTCGATACCTGCCGGGCCCACCAATAAATGAAATGGTAATTGTTACAGTACTTAAAATTACGGAGTGTTCTCTAAGGATGGTCAGAAGATAAGTGGAAGGTCACGAAGCATGTGGCGTTTTTGGTATTTATGCCCCGGGGGAAGATGTAGCCAGGCTCACTTTTTACGGCTTATTTGCGTTACAGCACCGCGGACAAGAAAGTAGCGGCATAGCTACCAGCGACGGAACGAAGATACGACTGTTTGCCCGGATGGGATTAGTATCACAGGTATTCAATGAAGATGATCTGGAACATCTAAAGGGCGGCTACATCGCCATTGGGCATAATAGATACTCTACTACAGGAGCAAGCCAACTAGCCAACGTCCAGCCAGTAGTAATAAATGGTCCTGATGGGGAAATCGCTCTGGCACACAATGGTAACATCATTAATAATATAGAACTACATACAGATTTATCATCTCAAGGATATCATTTTAATGGTACAACTGATTCTGAAGCAATAGCTGCACTTATTGTCGCGTCACCCGGAAGCACCTGGGCCGAGAAAATTAGACAGGCCATGCGCCGCATCTATGGTGTCTATTCACTTGTAATATCAACTCATAAAGAACTTATCGGCGTTCGAGACCCTCTTGGTGTACGTCCATTATGTCTCGGTAAAATCAATGACCACTGGGTGATTGCTTCAGAAAGCTGTGCTCTGGGGCATATCGGAGCTATTTTTATACGTGAGGTTGAACCCGGAGAAATTGTAATAATTAATGATAACGGTCTAACCAGTATGAGAGGGATGGAATCAACACATCACGCCTTTTGTGTATTTGAATATATTTACTTTGCTCGTCCCGATAGCGAGATAAATAACCGGTTAGTATATTCTACACGAACCGCAATGGGGGCATCACTGGCACAGGAATATCCGGTAAAAGCTGACTTTGTTATCGGTGTACCGGATTCGGCCACCTGCGGTGCCATCGGATATGCTGATAAGTCCGGGATACCCTTTGCCACCGGACTGGTGAAAAACAGATATGTCGGCCGCACCTTTATTGAACCGGATCAAAGAATTAGAGACATGGGAGTAAGATTAAAATTTAATCCCTTACCTGAGGTGCTTAAAGGTAAACGATTAGTACTGGTAGATGATAGCATTGTTCGTGGCACAACGACTCCACGTGTGCTTGCTCTATTAAGAAAGGCAGGAGCCAGTGAAATACATATGCGCGTTTGTGCTCCTCCTATCCGCTTCCCTTGTTTCTTTGGTGTAGATATGGCCACACGGAAAGAACTAATTGCAGCAAAGAAAACCATTCCTGAAATCAGAGATTTTATTGGTGCAGATACTCTTGGTTATCTCAGTTTACCGGGATTAGTAAAATCAGTAGGATTACCTAGAGAATCACTTTGTCTGGCCTGCCTTACCGGAGAATATCCCATTCCTGTTCAGCTGGAAATGGATAAACTGGCATTAGAAATTATACAGTAATAATACAGGCGAACCTTACAGGAGGTTTTATTGTTAAGGAAATATAGTGACAGCCCTGATGGAATAAATAGTGCCTATACTGCTGCCGGAGTAGATATAGACGCAGCCAATGATGTCAAGGAACGTATTAGCAAGGACATCCTATCCACAATGCAACCAGAAGTCATCCGGGATAGATTCGGTTTTTTCTGTGGACTGTATGAATTAAAAGGATACCAACATCCCGTAATAGTCTCTAATACCGATGGTGTCGGTACCAAGCTGGAAATTGCTGCCGCCATGGATAAATACGATACGGTAGGTATTGACCTTGTATATCATTGTGTAAATGATATTTTAACCAGCGGTGCCGATCCTCTCTTTTTTCTGGATTATATTGCTGTCGGCAAACTTGTATCGTATCAGGTCGAAGGGATTATTAAGGGACTAACTATTGCCTGTCGTGATGTTCGCTGCTCTCTTATTAAAGGAGAAACAGCACAAATGCCAGGTATATTTGTCCCCGGGGGATACGAACTAGCCGGTGCTATTGTGGGATGTGTAGAAAAGGATAATATTTTAAAAAATGAATCAATCGTGGCCGGTGATGTCGTTATTGGACTACCCTCCAGTGGTGTACATACTAACGGATACTCTCTGGTTAGAAAGATATTTACCACACAACGTACAATTCTGGATACTTATTACCGGGAATTAAACCGAACTCTGGGAGAAGAGCTCCTCGAACCACATCGCTGTTACTATGACGATATAAAACCAGTACTGCCACTGGTTAAAGGACTGGCTCATATCACCGGTAGTGGTATGATAGGTAATATACCACGTATTTTACCGGAACATGTCAATGTTCATTTGAATAAAAAGGCATGGACTGTGCCCGCGATATTTGGCCTCATTCAACACCAGGGTAAAATAGATGAGAGAGAAATGTATCATGTTTTTAATATGGGCATAGGGATGGTTATTATTTGCTCCGAAAATAATGTCAACAAAATAAAAGGAAAAATCCCCGATGCTGTAATAATTGGGGAAGTAGTATCACGGACTGATGATAAAAGAATAATAATAGAGTAAAGATATAAAATTTTTTATTAGCTATCAGAAAATGAGAGGAGATTCATGAGAACTATTATAAGTGTTTCAGACAAGACTGGTTTAGCAGAATTCGCTAAAGGATTAGAGCAATTAAACATAGATATGTTCAGTACAGGCGGCACCAAGAAAGCATTACAAGAAGCCGGCGTAAGAGTACATAGTGTCTCTGATATTACAGGTTTTCCTGAAATATTGAACGGACGCGTTAAGACATTACATCCTATGATCCATGGCGGTATTCTGGCCCGGCGTTCCTTACCTGACCATATGAAGCAGCTTGCTGATCATAAGATTACACCTATTGATATGGTTGTAGTTAACCTTTATCCCTTCGTACAAACGATAGCAAAACCCGGAGTGACATTAGAAGACGCACTGGAAAACATAGATATCGGCGGACCAACAATGGTACGTGCTTCTGCAAAAAATTTCCCTGACGTTATCGTAGTAGTTGATCCAACAGATTATCCCATTATTCTAAATTTTCTGAAAAATGGACAGGTTAATCTGGAAACAAGAAAGAAACTGGCTCAGAAAGCATTTCAACATACCGCTACTTATGATGCGGCTATTGCCCAATACTTGCTTCGCGCTTAAGTTAAATTACATTAGATATGACTGTAGTTAACATAACAATACCAGTCTATAATGAAGAAGTTGCCCTGGTAAACTGTATTAAGACACTGCGTAGTTTTTTGCAAAAGAATGTCAACTTCAAATGGAACATTCTTATTGCTGATAACGCCTCTACTGACTCTACTTTAAATGTGGCAATGGAATTAGCAAAGCAATACCAAGATGTTACCTATAGTCATATCGATATTAAGGGACGGGGAAGAGCGTTACGTAAAGTTTGGTTAGAGAGTAAGGCAGATATTGTTAGTTATATGGATGTTGACCTCTCTACCGGATTAGAAGCATTCCCTCCGCTAATAGAATCAATAGAAAATGGTAATTATGATATCTCTATCGGTTCTCGTTTAATACACGGATCACATATCAAACGTTCAGCCAAACGTGAATTTATTTCTCGTAGTTATAACTTAATAATTAAATTGCTGTTTTTTTGTAAATTTCATGATGCGCAGTGTGGTTTTAAAGCAGCAAGTATAAACACAGTTAAGGAAATTGTTCCTTTAGTAAAAAATCAAAAGTGGTTTTTTGATACTGAATTCCTCATTATTGCTGAGAAAAAGGGTTATCGCATCAAGGAAATACCGGTAGAGTGGACTGAAGACTCCGGAACTACTGTTAACATAACTAGCACAGTTATTGAAGATTTAAAAGGTCTTATGCGATTGCGATTTCATTTCCCAAAATAATATCTAAAACAATACAAAATATATTAACAGAAAGTAAATTTTGCCAAGTTTGAGTATAATTAATTAAACATATTTTTATCACAGGTGAGTATCGTGACATACCGTAGCGATGATAACGAAAAATTAAGACAGAACTATGCTAAAGAGGCAATTGATTTGGCAATGCAGGCTCGTTGGAATGAGGCTGCCGATGTTAACCGTACCATACTGGAAAAATATCCTACTGATATTGATGCTCATAACCGTTTAGGAAAAGCTCTTATGGAACTAGGAGAATATTCTCAAGCAAGAGATATCTATAATCACGTTCTGGAATTAGATCCAGGGAACACTATCGCTAAAAAAAATATCAACCGTTTATCTAACATGACAGATGAACAAAAAAGATTTGTTAAAAGTAATCGTGGCGAAGTACTTCTGGATATTTTTGTTGGTGAACCAAATAAAGTAGGAACAATAGGATTATTTCAGTTAGCCCCCTCTAATATTATGGCTAAAATGGCGGCAGGTGACATAGTCACCCTGTCAGTAGAAACAGATAAATTGGTCGTACGTAATGAACATGGAGAATATCTCGGTATAATTGATCCTGCATATAGTAAACATCTTATCCGATTGATAAACGGTGGTAACAGATATGTAGCAGCATTATCACTTGTTTCCAAAGATGAAATTAAAGTAACAATCAAAGAAATATTCCAGCATCCCAGCCAATCAGGAATTCAATCATTTTCTTCTAGCGCTGAAGGAGTCAGGCCTTATGCCAGAAATAGTCTATTGAAATACGAGCTTGATGATATAGAAGATGCCCAAGAGTCCGGCTATATGTTTGACACATCTGATGAGATAGGAGATATTGAGATAATAGATTCAGATAACTCCGGTGATGAGAATAACCAGGAAGATAATGATTGAACAAATATATTGTAATTATGTATTAATTTGGAAGTGGAGATAACAATTGTCTGATATTGGTAAAGTTCAACAAGTAAAAATTGAAGATGAGATGAGAACTTCTTATCTGGATTACGCAATGAGTGTAATCGTTTCTCGTGCTCTCCCTGACGTCCGGGACGGATTAAAACCGGTCCAGAGGCGTATTCTCTATGCAATGCACGAGATGCACGTATATCATAATACCTCGTATAGAAAAAGTGCCCGTATTGTGGGAGACGTTATGGGTAAATATCATCCCCATGGTGATTCTCCTATCTATGAAGCTTTAGTACGTCTGGCGCAGGATTTTTCGATGAGATATACACTCATCGATGGACAGGGTAATTTTGGTAGTGTTGATAATGACCCACCTGCAGCAATGCGTTATACCGAGGCACGTCTATCCAAAATTGCCCAGGAAATGCTTGTTAATATTGATAAAGATACCGTAAATTTTTCTCCTAATTTTGATAGTAGTTTACAGGAACCATCAGTGCTTCCTGCCCGCCTACCTAATCTACTTGTTAACGGTAGTTCCGGTATTGCCGTAGGTATGGCAACCAGCATTCCTCCTCATAATTTGAGCGAAATTTGTAACGCTATTATCTGTCTCATTGATAATCCTGCCGCCAGTATTGAAGAAGTCATCAAATTTGTTCAGGGACCTGATTTTCCCACAGGTGGTATTATCCTGGGCCGTGATGAAATACAAAAAGCATACACTTCCGGTCGGGGTAAAGTTATTGTACGTGCAAAAACACATCGTGAAGACGATGAAGAAGGCCGGCAGAGAATTATCGTAGACGAACTTCCTTATCAAACAAATAAAGCTACCTTAATTGCCAGAATTGCCGATCTGGTAAAAGAAAAAAGAGTAGAAGGAATAACTGAATTACGGGATGAATCCGACCGTCAGGGTATGCGCATAGTTATCGGCCTTAAAAAAGAAGCACAACTGGAGCAAGTACGTAATACACTTTATAAATATACAGCAATGCAGAGTTCCTTCTTCATTAATATGCTTGCACTCGTTGATGGTCAACCCAAGGTATTAAGTCTAAAAGAAGCATTACAAAATTATATCGACTTCCGCTATGAAGTTATTACACGCCGTTCAAAATTTGATTTAGAAAAAGCAAGGGCGCGAGCACACATACTGGAAGGTTTGAAGATTGCTCTTGATAATCTGGACCAGGTTATCAAACTCATCCGTCAATCTGAGACCGCAGAGATAGCAAGAGAACAATTAATGACTTCTTTCTCCTTATCTCAAATTCAGGCACAGGCAATTCTTGATATGCAGTTACGCCGTCTGGCAAATATGGAACGACAACAGATAATAGATGAATACACAGAAGTATTAAAAACAATTAATTATCTGGAGGATTTGTTAGCCAATCCGAAAAAAATTCTCTATCTAGTAAAGGAAGAGACTATAGAACTGAAAAAAGAATACGGAGATGAAAGAAAGACACAAATAAGTGACCAGGGGCCTGAGGATTTCAAAGATGATGACCTTATCCCTCACGAAGATGTAATCATTACCTTGAGTACTGAAGGTTATATCAAACGACAACCTATCGCTACATACCGTCTGCAGCATCGTGGAGGCAGGGGAGTAATTGGTGTTAAAACACGCGAAAAAGATGTGGTGCGTATTTTACTGGATGCCGATACTCATGATGATTTACTATTTTTCACAGACAGAGGTAGGGTTTTCCGTCTTAAATGTTATGAGATAAGTGCAGATATTTCACGTACCACTAAAGGAACTCCATTGATAAATCTCATAGCCATTGAGCAGGACGAAAAGATAACAGCAGTAATCAAAGTAACAGAGTATATATCCGGAAAATTTATGCTGATGGCAACACGGCGCGGCGAAATAAAACGGACTTCTCTGGATGATTTTTCCTCTGTAAGAAGAAATGGACTTATTGCAATGTCCCTGGAAAAAGGAGATGAACTCCAGGTAGTAACACTGGCTGATGCTAATGAGCATGTAATCATGGTTACCAGCAACGGACAAGCTGTCCATTTCCCCGTCAGTAAATTACGCGTTGCTTCACGTACCAGTGGTGGTGTCCGCGGTATTCGTTGCAATAATGATTGCGAAGTTGTCGGCATGAGCACTTGTACACCAGAATATAACCTTCTGGTTATTACTACCAGTGGTTTTGGTAAAATGGCTGCCATTAAATCTTTCCCTATAACTAACCGTGGTGGCGTTGGAGTACGTGCTCAAAAGATTACCGAAAATACAGGGAAAGTAGCTGCAGCACTCTGTGTTTCACAGGATCAGGAGCTGATGGTTATATCTAAAGAAGGAATTATTATACGAATGCCGGTAAAAGATATCCCTGTCATCGGGAGAGCAACTCAGGGAGTCTGGCTAATGCGGCTCGAAGAAGGTGATGAAGTCGCTACTGTTACCTGTCTGAGCAGCAGTAAAGTTACTGTATAAAAGAATGTCTCATGGGTTATACTTGTTCTTTGAAACAGCACAAGCAATATGCCTTTGTTGTATGCCGCAATTATGACAGGAATCTTCGCGACAATCCGACGTTTCTTTACCCTCTGTAGCCAGAAGATATTCATGTTCTAAAAATTCCCGACTTACGCCTGCGTCAATGTGGTCCCAGGGAAGTAGTTCATCAAAAGAACGCTCCCTTGTCGCATAAAAATCAGGATCAAGATTACAAATTTGAAATGCCTCTACCCATTTGTCATGATGAAAACACTCACTCCAGGCATCAAAACTAGCCCCCTGTTTCCAGGCATAATAAATAACTTTACCTAAACGACGGTCACCACGTGCCAGTACAGCCTCCAGTAAACTAGCCTGTAAATCCTGCCAGGAAGCTTTTATCCCCAGATTACGCAACCCCGAATTTACTATCTCGTACTTTCTTTTCAGTTGTGTTTCAGTATCTTGAGCCGACCATTGAAACGGTGTATGTGGTTTTGGTACAAACGTAGATAATGTTAGTTTGATTTTTATTCTTTTGTTGTTTTTTTGCTTTAAGTCATTTATTCGCCTTACCAGATCTACAATATTTTGAACATCTTCCTCCGTTTCAGTGGGTAATCCCATCATAAAATAGAGTTTTATATTCGTCCAACCGCGCTTAAATGCCTCTGCCAATGTTGTCATAATTTGTTCATCAGTCAGATTTTTGTTAATAACGCGACGCAATCTCTCACTGCCTGCCTCAGGAGCAAATGTAAAATCGCGCTTATTATGCTTAATAAGAATATTCATCAAGTCTTCCGGAACACTATCCAACCTTAAACTGGGAAGAGACAGGGTAAGATGTTTATCTTGATGACGTTGTATCAGTGTTCTCGCAAGATGTTCTATATATGGATAATCACCAGCATTAAGACAAATCAAGGATACTTCGTCATAGCCACAATTTTTCATTAAACTATCAATACATTCTATTATTTTTTCCGGAGAATACCAGCGTAACGGACGATAAATCATTCCCGGCTGGCAAAAACGACACCCCCTGGTACAACCACGCTGGATTTCTATACTAGCCCGGTCATGAACTACTTGAATATAAGGTACGACAGGCTTGGTAATAAGAGGAGGCAAAATCTCTACAATACGACGTTTTATTATTTCATTAATTCCCGGTGTACAAGTATTTAAAGCAGCAACTGTACCATCTTGATGATAATCAACAGAATAAAGTGACGGCACATATATCCCGAAAATACGCGCTGCTTCTCTCAAGAATAATTCTCTCCTGATATTATCTCTCTTACATCTACGAAAAAGTTCAATTATCTCCGGAAGAACTTCTTCTCCTTCACCTATTACAAATAAATCAATGAAGTCTGTCATAGGTTCGGGATTCAATGTACAAACCCCGCCGGCAATTATCAAAGGATGAGAATCATCTCTTTCATTCGAATGTAGTGGAATTCCGGACAAATCGAGCATGTTCAGGACATTAGTGTATGTCATCTCATGTCCCAACGAAAAACCGATAATATCAAATTCCGCTAAGGGATGATGAGTTTCCAGACTGTAGAGAGGCAGATGGTTTCTTCTCATTTCTGCTTCCATATCAGTCCAGGGGGTAAATACACGCTCACAGGACACATGCGTAATATTATTTAGTATCTCATAGAGGATAGGTATCGCCAGATTAGACATTCCCACCTCATATAAATCGGGATACGATAAAACAACCTTTATTTCGGTCGTATCCCAGTCCTTTACCTGGCTATTCCACTCCCCACCAGTATATTGAGCTGGTCGTGAAATTCTTTGTAGAATATCTGAAGGATAAGTCATAATTTTACCAGGAAAATATCTATGAATTCTGATACATATACCGACACAAGCAACGCACAAATTTAAAATGCAGATTGAAATTACTTACGAGAAATAACAGAATACACTTCACGCACGATATCAGATGCCGTAAGCCCATATTTCTTTAATAATTCATCCGGTTTACCCGACTCACCAAAAGAATCTTTTACCGCAACAAAAGACATTGGAACAGGTTTATTTCTGGTTACTATCCGTGCAACCATACTACCCAATCCGCCATTCTCTTGATGTTCCTCAGCAGTTACAATAGCTCCTGTTTCTCTAGCTGCAGCTATAATCGCTTGTTCATCTATCGGCTTTAGTGTAGACATATTCAGAACACGGCAACTTATATTTTCCGACTGTAATTGCTCGGCAGCATTTAATGCCGCTACAATCATCACACCAATGGCAATTATCGTGACATCTTTGCCCTGACAGAGTAAAGAAGCTTTACCTAATATAAATTGAAAGTCATTCTGATAAACAATCGGCAAATCTATACGTGATAATCTTATATAGAAAGGCCCATAAATATTCGCCGCAGTACGAATCACCTGGGCTGTTTCTACAGCATCAGCAGGAACAACAACATGAAAACCGGGTAAAACACTCGCGAGCGCCAGGTCTTCAATTGCCTGGTGCGAGGCACCATCTTCTCCCACAGTAAGACCGCCATGAGTTGCCACTACTTTAACGTTTAAAGATGGTTGGGCTACACTCAAACGCATCTGGTCAAAGCAACGTCCCGGAGCAAATACAGCAAAGCTGCTAGCAAAAACAGTCTTACCCGCAGCAGCAAGACCGGCAGCGATACCAATCATATTCTGCTCGGCAATACCAACATTAAAGAAACGATCCGGAAACTTATCAGCACATAGATTTGTTCTTGTTGATTTAGATAAATCAGCATCAAGAACAACAATATCTTTATTAATTACGCTCAATTCTGCTAACGTTTTACCATAAGCATCACGCATTGAAGCCTTTTTTATCTCTGACATGATTTATGCTAACTCCTGGAGTGCTTTTTTAGTCTCTTCGGGATTAGGAGCCTTACCATGGAATTCAACTTTATTTTCCATATAGCTAATACCCTTACCTTTAATAGTATGAGCCACTATCGCCGTCGGCTGACCTTTAATATTTTTAGCTTCTTCCAGAGACGATAATATTTCATTAAAATTATGACCGTCTATCTCTATCGTATGCCAGCCGAAAGCACTCCATTTCTCCCCCAGAGGCTCAATATTCATAATATCATGGTTAGTACCATCAAGCTGTAATTCATTATGGTCAATAAAAGCAACCATATTATCCAGTTTGAAATGATAGGCTGACATAGCAGCTTCCCATACCTGTCCCTCATTACATTCTCCACCACCAATTAAAACATAAACCCGATATTTTTTATTATTAAGTCCCGCCGCAAGAGCTGTACCAACACCAAATGACAGACCCTGCCCGAGTGAACCTGAAGACATTTCAACACCTGGTGTCGCTGTTCTATCCGCATGCCCCTGAAGACGACTGCCTAATTTTCTTAAAGTAGCCAGCTCAGAAACAGGGAAGTAGCCACTTTCCGCCAGAGCAGCATATAGAGCCGGGGCAGCATGGCCTTTACTTAATATAAAACGGTCACGTTCAATCCAACCGGGTTCTGATGGACAGTGCCTCATTATTTTAAAATATAACGCCGTTATAATCTCTACTGCAGAAAGAGAGCCGCCGGGATGACCACTACCCGCGGTAGATATCATAGTTACAATATCACGACGCAATTGTTTTGCAATAGCAGATAATTCAGTATCTGGTACAGGAGAGAAAGGTATAATCTGGTCACCTATAGTCATAATAAGATATCCTTTATACTATATAACTTTAATAGCAAATCATTATAGCCGACTTGCATTTTTCTGTCCATAATATGTACTCGTTCAGTACATTAGTGACACATTATCTCCTTACAGGCTGTCCCAAAAGTCCACTGGAGAGGCAGGTAGTGATAGAGCAGACGGGGTATAATGTGTGGAGAAGATGTTTCTCGCGGAGGTAATGGCGGATGAAGATATGCAGAGAATACAGTATGACGAGGCGAGAGATACCTGTATTTGCCCGGAGGGTAAGGAGTTGCAATGATGGGCGGTGCAGCAGCGTGAGGGGAAGTTGCCACTCATAGTCTATCGAAGGGAATCTTGCCGGGAGTGCCCGGTAAGGAAGCGATGTACCGCAGGAAAGGCATGCACGGTAAGTCGGGATAGGTGCGAGCCGCTTATGGAGGCGATGAGAGAAAAGCGGAGAAGCAAAGAGAGAAAACGGATCTATACCCAGCGGGGATACGCGGTGGGACCGGTTTTCGGAGATATAAAATGGAATGGCAGGAAGACATCGATGGACCTGCATGGCTCGGTGAAAGTGCGGGGTGAATTTTCACTATTGTGTCTGGTACATAACGTGAAGAAGATTGTCAAGAGAGTGCTCGAGGGTACAGTCAGTTTGCCGGGGAAGTATGATCAGCTGATTGAAGAGGCTGTGCCGGGATACGGAGAAGAACAATTGACTTTGGTCAGGGCTGCGGTGTAAACCTTAAGTCCAAAAGCGAGTAAAAGAAGTCAAAAAGGGTGGTAGGCTTTAAGAGATAAGGATGAAGATGCGGGATGATTGATGGTCGACGCTCAACCTCGGGCAGAAAAGGTTTTTAGACAGCCTGCATATATCTGTATAATAGCTCCCGGTAAAGTACTGATATTATCACACTAATTCCGGAAAATCGTGAAAAATAACTGGATATACACGGTTGACTTTAAAATTAGTACAATGTTATGCTATATTTCATAGCGTGAATATATTGTTTGTTAAAGGAGTAAGTTAAGATATAATAAAGGAACTACGCATCAATCGAAATATTCGGTCAAAGGAAGTTTTACTTATTGGAGAGGATGGAAGTCGTATCGGCATTGTTCCTCTCTTTAAAGCTATAGAGCTGGCTGAAGAGCATGGTCTTGATGTGGCAGAAGTAAGCGGTAATGTTGTTCCGCCTGTCTGCCGCATTTTAGATTACGGGAAATACAGATACGAACAAACAAAGAAAGAGCACGAGGCGAAAAAGGCTCATAAGACCGGTTCAATACGGGATGTCCATCTGAGACCCAAAATCGGACAGCATGACCTTGAGTTGAAAATCAAGATGATCAAGCGGTTTCTCGATGAAGGAGACAAAGTCAAAGTATCTGTTATTTTTCGTGGACGTGAAATAACACATCCTGAGATCGGCTGGGGGTTAATACAACAAGTAATGCAAGATTTGAAAACAGTCGCTAATGCTGAAAAGCCGGCTGTTATGGAAGGTAGAAATATGAATGTCGTTCTGGTCCGCGCTGGCGAACGGAGCGAACATACTGTAGAGCCAAAATTAGCAAAGGAATCTGTAAATGCCAAAACTTAAAACACATAAGGGTGCACAAAGTCGCTTTCATGTTACCGGCAGCGGTATGATGTTGCGAACTAAAGGCGGTAAAAGCCACCTGCGTCGTAAAAAACCGATGCGGGTAAGAAGACAGTATGATGATTTAATCCCTGTCAGTCCTGCCGATGTCCCCCGGTTAAAGAGACTCATGCCTTATAATGGTGCAAAATAGTCGTTCATTCATAATATTGAATTTTCATAGATATGTAATATCTATTGTAGAAAGGAGCTCACCTTGCCACGAGTAAAAGCAGGAACTATGACGCATGCGCGTCATAAGAGATTACTAAAGTTAACCAAGGGACAGCGGGCAACAAGACATGCGTTGTACCGCAGAGCCCACGAAGCTATGCTGCACTCCCTGAATTACTCCTACTTTCATCGAAAAAAACGCCAGGGAGATTTCAGAAAATTATGGATAGCGCGCATCAATGCCGCTGCCCGTAGTGAAGGCATGACTTATTCTCAGTTAATTAGTGGACTGAAAAGAAACAACGTGGATATTGACCGTAAGATACTGGCCGATGCCGCACTGACAGATCAGGTTGCCTTCGCTGAATTAGTTAAGATAGCACAAAAGTAATACCGTAATAGTATTATATTCTATCATTTAGCATACCATAGTAGTTAAACCGGATTGTTCTGAAATACTGGCAGAGTGTGGTTACTAGATTTAAAATGTTAGTGACCACACTTTATTTTGGTAGGTCTCGAGGATAAAAATGGAAACTCAGTTACAATCTTTACGAGAAGATGCTCTGGCCAGTTTGGAAGCTATTACCAATATGGAAAGCCTGAACGAATGGCGGGTGCAGTATCTGGGCAGAAAAAGTTCTCTCAATCAGATATTACGCTCTTTAAAAGAGCTGCCACCTGATGAAAGACAAAAGAACGGTGCCCTGGCCAACCAGATTAAGAATCTTCTGAAAAACAAGCTCCAGGAAAAAACCGGGCAAATTGAAGAACTTACATTAAAAGACTCTCTTAAACAACAGACCCTGGATGTTACACTCCCCGGTAAACCGATTGATATCGGCCGATTGCATCCTTTAACCCAGACAATACGAGAGATATGCAATATCTTTGGCAGTATGGGTTTCGAAACCATCGAGGGCCCGGAAATAGAGCAGGATTACTATAACTTTGAAGCCCTGAACATTCCGGAGGACCATCCGGCACGTGATATGTTCGCTACGATGTGGACAGACTATCGCGTTGGCGATGACCCCAACAACTTGCTTTTGCGCACCCATACCTCTCCTATGCAAATAAGAATCATGGAGAAAAGACGGCCTCCTATCCGTGTTATTGTTCCCGGCCGGGTATATCGTTACGAAGCAAGCGACGCTACTCACGAATCGATGTTCCATCAAATCGAGGGATTGGCCGTGAGTGAAAATATTACTCTTGCCGAACTGAAAGGCACTTTATTTGAATTTGCCAGCCGGCTCTTCGGTTCTAACCGTAAAGCACGTTTCCGCTGTGACTATTTCCCGTTCGTTGAACCGGGGGTAGAAATGGCAATCGAATGCATCGTCTGTAACGGAGCCGGCTGTTCTCTCTGTCATAATACCGGATGGATTGAAATACTGGGCGGCGGTATGGTTCATCCCAATGTCCTGAAACGGGTGGGATATGACCCGGCAGTCTATTCCGGCTTTGCTTTCGGTATGGGTATCGAACGTATTCCTATGCTGAAATATGGTATCGAAGATATCCGTCTCTTCTGTGGTAATGATATGAGATTCTTACGGCAATTCTAATTTGAGGACTGAGTGATGAAAATTCCTGTTCGATGGCTTCGAGAATATATCGATATTACGGTTTCCCCTCGTGAAGCGGCACAAATGCTGACTATGTCCGGTACCGAGGTCGGCAGTATTGATACCATCGGCAATAACTGGAAAAATATTGTTGTTGGTAAAGTTATAGAAGTAGTACCCCATCCCGACTCCGACCATTTACGCTTGGCAACTGTTAACTCTGGCGGAGAGAATATCACCGTTGTCTGCGGTGCCCCCAATGTCAAAAAAGATATCAAAGTACCTTTTGCCCGGGTTGGCGCGGTACTTTATGACGCTGATACAAAGAAATCGATAGTATTAAAACCGGCTAAAATCAGAGGCGTGGTTTCTCAGGGCATGATTTGCTCGGAAAGAGAACTGGGTATTTCCGATAACCACACCGGTATCATGATTTTACCGGATGATGCTCCTGCAGGAACACCATTGCAGGAGTTATTAGGAGATTCAATCCTTGATTTAGAGATTACGCCAAACAGACCTGATTGTCTTTCCATAATAGGTATTGCCAGAGAACTATCAGCATTAACAGGATGTACTGTTCACTTACCTTCTCATAAATACAAGGAATCATCAACTCTCATTGAAAAGAACATCTCTGTGGAAATTGCAGATCCTGACTTATGCTACCGCTATTGTGCCAGTTTGATTACTAACATTAAGGTGGCACCATCGCCGGAATGGATGCAGCAACGTCTGTCACAATGCGGGATAAACCCGATAAATAACATCGTTGATATTACAAACTATGTTATGCTGGAATACGGGCAGCCTTTACATTCCTTCGACTACAGCAAAATAACCACTAAAAAAATAGTTGTACGCGGGGCAAAGCAGGGTGAAACGATAACCACTCTGGATGATATTCAAAGGAATTTGCAGGAAGGTATGCTTACAATTACGGATGGCAATAAACCTGTTGCTATTGCCGGAGTAATGGGCGGTCTGGAAAGTGAGATTACTGCTGTAACGTCATCTGTTTTACTGGAAGCAGCTAATTTTAATTCTTCCAGCATACGCCATACTGCCAACCAACTTAATCTTCATAGCGAAGCGTCCCTTCGTTTTGAGAGAAGAATCAGCAGAGAAATAGCACCGGTTGCCTTACAAAGAGCAACACAACTGATTCTGGAACTGGCAGGAGGAGAAGCAGCCCGAGATACCCTTGATATCTACCCGAAAAAAGTTGAAAAAGTACCCATTTTATTATCTGTTGCCGAAGTGAAGCGTATTCTGGGAATCGAAATCGATATTAAAAAAATAAACGACGTTCTTAATTCATTAGGATTTGAATGTGAAAATAAAGATTTCCTTCCCCAAATATGGGCCATACCTCCCTACTGGCGAACGGATATTAATGATGCCGCCGATTTAGTAGAAGAAGTAGCGCGTATCGTAGGATATGATAAGATCATCCCTAAAATGCTGGGTTCGGCACTACCATCCCAACAACTCACTCCCCGGATAGTTAACAGAGAAAATATCCGTGATACTCTTGTGGGATGCGGCTTACAGGAGATAATCAGTCATTCACTTACCAGTATGAAAATGCTGCAGAATATTTCACCACAGCATAACTTGATTGGACCGGAACCGATTCATCTGTTAAATCCTATGACCAGCGCTGAAGAATATCTCCGCACCAGTTTACTTCCGGGTTTATTAACCACACTTTCCAACAACCAGCGCCATGAAGATGATGAATTAAAATTATTTGAAATCAGCAGAGTATATTTACCCAGAACAGGGGCACTACCGGATGAGAATGATATGCTCGCTGCCGTATTCAGCGGAGCCCGTATCAAAAAACACTGGCTTATTGATGAGAAACCTTTCGGTTTCTTCGATATTAAAGGGATAGTAGAAACCCTGGCAAATAGAACAGGCATCACTATTAATTTCCAGAATAGCACTGATGCAAGATTATATCCTGGTCGTGGAGCAGATATCATTAATTCATCCGGAGTTAAAATAGGCATATTTGGCGAGATACATCCGCATATAGCGAAAAACTTTGACATCGAACTAACATCCTACCTGCTGGAAATAGACCTCTCCAGATTACCTTGTGTCCTCCCAGAAAAGAAATATCATGCCCTGAATCGTTACCCGGCAGTGATACGGGATATGGCAATAATAGTCGATAATAATATTTCTGCTGCCGAAATTAAGGAAATTGTGCTGGGTTTCTCATTGGTTAATGGACTGAAACTGTTTGATCTGTATACCGGCAAGCAAGTTCCGGAGGGTAAAAAATCATTAGCTTACCGGATAACTTATCAATCTTCCAACCACACACTCACTGATAGCGAGGTTAATAAAATACACCAGAAAATAATAAGTAAATTAGGAGAGCAATTAGGAGCAACGCTACGCTGATTACAAATCTTTAAAATTATTGTGTTGCTGTTCAGCGAAAATGTTACCCCCTATCGGTACGTACTTTAAAAGATCTGCACCGGGGATGGTCTGGACTGGACTTGGTGTGGTGAGGAGGCTTCAGCTGTATGGTTTTCTTTGCTGTACTGATCGACAGAGCAGGTTTATCAGAATCAAGCATCCCTGGTATAATACGAGCTATATTCCTCATCCTGAGCAATGGAGTTTCTAACGGTGCTGGTCTGCTAGCAAGGCAATGCCCCTGGTAATATACCGCCAGGCTGCCATCCATCCTCGTGGGCTGGAAGAAGCTAAGAAACCTCTGAATAAGCTATTGATAATGGATATTTAAAGACTATGTTCTTTCAAATCAATTTATAAACGGCGTTTTTGTGGTTTTTATCGCATTTTTACACTCTTGTTGCCCATCTTTTAGCCCTATTTGAGGTTTTCTTCCCCATTGAGGCATACTTACCCCTTAATCATCGGTATTTCCCGACGTACCATGTACCGGTTCGCCAGCATAAACAAACTAAAAACCTGTACCGCATTCTTGTATCAGCCTTTGTATCGTACCTTTCGATATTTCCACAGATGTTTTACCACCTGAAACGCATGCTCTCCTTTAGCCCGTACCTTGCCATGCCGGTGATTATATTCTTCATCTTCTTCGGTGAGCGGTTTCCCTCTGTATGCCTTCCTCTTAACTCGCCACTCAATCCCGCTAGCTTCACATTCCCTCTGCCTTTCTTCTCCGGCATAGGCTTTGTCTCCATATACGGCCTTTTCTTCTCCATGTAACAACTCACCCATTACCTTTGCATCATGGACTGCGGCATTGGTAACTACCACACTGTGGACCAGCCCTTTACCGGTATCTGTTCCCACATGTGCCTTCATCCCGAAATACCATTGATTCCCTTTCTTGGTCTGCTTCATCTCCTTATCACGAGCATTTCCCTTGTTTTTCGTCGCTGAGGGCGCATTCAGTATCGTGGCATCAACTATCGTTCCCTCTCTTACCATCAATCCCTTGTCTATGAGATATCGCCGCGACTGCTCAAACAGCTTTTCCGTCAGTTTATGCTTCTCCAAAAGATGTCGAAAGTGCAATATCGTCGTTTCGTCGGGCACCGCATCCGTTTGAAGATCAATTCCCGCAAATCGCCTTATCGCTTCTATATCGTAGAGCGCATCTTCCATCGCAGGGTCTGACAGACCATACCATTGCTGCAGGAAGTATATCCTCAGCATCATCTCAAGCGGCATCGGCTTGCGTCCATTACCAGCCTTCGGATAATGCGGTTTGATGAGTTTCACCATGCTTTCCCAGGGAATGACTTTATCCATCTCTCCAAGAAATTGCTCCCGACGGGTTTTTTTCTTCTGTTCATAGGCAAGACCGGCGAAGGATAGTGATTTCATCTTCTGCTCCATACGATATTTGATATCAGTATTATCTCATATCCGGAGACTTTTTCAGAGTTTCCTTAATTGAATAACTTTTAATAAACAAAATAATTATACGAGGAGATAATGTGTCACTAATGTACTGAACGAATACAGACCGTTGCAGATAAATATCATTTACTGTTACAATACATAAATGTTGGCAATAGGAAAAAATAAATAAAGTAAGAGTTAATTATGGCACTTTACCTGCTGGTAGTGCTTTTTTTATTAAAAAGAAACACAATATCAATTATGTGATAATTATACGAGGTTATCAGGAGAAGAAGAATGGATAGAATAGCTGCTTTCTTTAATGCAAAAAGTGTTGCCCTCATCGGAGCCACTGATAAGGAAGGCGCAACAGGACGGGTAATACTGGAAAATATTCTAATAAGTAAGGATAAACGTAAAATATATCCGGTTAATCCCCGAAGAGAAAAAGTACTTGAATTAAAGTGCTACCCAAATGTTAGTGCCTTACCCGAAAAACCGGATCTGGCTGTAATTGTTATCCCTGCAGAACTTGTCATAGAAAGTGTCGAAGATTGCGGCAAAGCCGGGGTTAAATCCATAATAATTGTTTCCGCTGGTTTTAAAGAAGTAGGCGCAGAAGGTAAAGCGCGGGAAGACAAGATTTTAGAACTATGCCGTAAATATGGTATCCGCGTCATCGGCCCGAACTGTATGGGCACTATAAAACCCGCTACCAACCTGAATACAACCTTTATAAAGAGAATGCCCAAACCAGGAAATGTAGCTTTCCTTTCTCAAAGTGGCGCACTTGGTTCAGGTGTACTTGATTGGGCTATCAACAAGAATCTTGGATTCAGCGCCTTTGCATCTCTGGGTTCCATGATGGACGTTAATTTTGGAGATTTAATAGATTATTTTGGTGCTGATCCGGACACACGCAGCATCATAATCTATCTTGAATCAATTGGTGATGCTAAAAAATTTATGAGTGCGGCAAGAGGCTTTTCTCGATCAAAACCCATCATTGTTTTAAAACCGGGAAAATTTGAGGAAAGTGCTAAAAGTGCCAGATCACATACCGGGGCCATGGTAGGCGATGATTCATATTATGATGCTGTTTTCCGTCGTGCCGGAGCCGTTCGTGTGGAAGAAGTTGGTGATCTATTTAACTGTGCTGCTATTCTAGACACAGCACATTTACCTAAGGGACCAAATCTTGCCATTGTCACCAACGCCGGTGGGCCTGCAGTACTGGCCACAGATGCTTTAATAAGTAGAGGAGGTAAACTGGCAAATCTGAGCCCTGATACAATAAATGCCCTTAATGGTGTTTTGCCAGCAAGCTGGAGTAAATCCAACCCGGTTGATATTCTTGGAGATGCTGATCCCCAGAGATATGTTAAAGCACTGGAAGCGACAATAAAAGACCCTCAGGTAAACGGTATTGTTATGATTTACACTCCACAAGGTTCATCAAGCTCAGTAGATATTGCTAAGGCTGTTTCTGATTACGTTAAAAAAATAAATAAACCCGTTCTGTCCGCTCTTATTGGAGAAGAAGAAGTTAATAAAGCACGACAAATTTTTTATGCAAATAAAATACCCACTTACGAATTTCCTGAGGAGGCAATAAAAACTTACCTTTATATGTATCAGTATGCGCGCAATTTGGAAATGCTCTATGAAACTCCTGAAGAAATATCTTTATCAATAGAAGCACCTAAAAATCATCTTAAAATACTTGTAAGAAAAGCATTACAGGAGAAAAAAACACTTCTCAATGAAGAAGATTCCAAGAAATTTATGGAGGCATATCGTATTCCCGTTACTCTTCCATTATTAGCACGAACAGTGCAGGATGCAGTTAAATTATCTTCTGATATGGGTTATCCCGTAGTTATGAAAATCGCTTCTCCCGATATTTCTCACAAAACTGATGTAGGTGGAGTTATTTTAAATATTACATCTGCTGACGAAGTTAAAAAAGCATTCCGTGAAATGATGGAAAATGTTAAGAAACATGAACCAAAAGCTTGTATTGAAGGCGTTACTATTCAGAATATGATTACCAACTGTGATTACGAGCTTATTGTCGGCTGCAAAAAAGATGTTACTTTCGGTCCCGTTATACTGTTCGGCATGGGAGGAGTTGAAGCAGAATTCTTCAAAGATATCTCAATTGGTATCCCACCGTTAAATCAGGTACTGGCAAGACGGGTACTGGAGCAAACCAGAATATACCGTGTTCTATCTAAAGGCTTCCGAAACAAACCACCGGTTAAACTGCGGTTGTTAGATGAAACTCTGGTAAATATATCTAACCTGGTCGTCGATTTCCCGGAAATAAAAGAGATTGATATCAATCCGCTTGTAGTAAAAGGCGATAGTGTTATTGCTCTGGATGCCCGTATTATCCTTGACGAAAGCTACGTTCCTCGGGGATTACAGGACCATAGTCATCTTATTATCGCTCCTTATCCTAATCACTATACAACCCAGTGGACATGTAGTGATGGTAGGTCCATCTTACTACGTCCCATACGTCCGGAAGATGAAGCTCTCGAAAAAGAATTACTTGCCGGACTCTCTGAGGAATCCAATAGATTTCGTTTCTTTTACATCTTAAAAGATATTTCTCATGACATACTTACCAGGTTCTGCAATATAGACTATGACCGAGAGATGGCGATTCTGGCAGAATATACTGTTAGTGGAAAGAGAAGAAATGTTGGTGTAGGAAGATTAATTATGCATACAGCAGGTGATTCTGCTGAGTTTGCTACTCTTGTTGCCGATGACTTCCACGGTCTCGGTCTTGGATTAAAATTAACCGATATGCTTATTGGTATTGCCGAGGAGAGAGGAATAAAAACTATTTATGGTATCGTTTCCAACGAAAACGTTCGCATGCTCAATCTCTCAAGAAGATTAGGATTTACGATAGCAAAAGAATCACCGGAAGAAAGCAAAGTAACGCTTAATATCAGATAAAATGACAATAGATTTTCATACTCATATATTTCCTCGCCATATGCTGAATCATCGCGAGGAATATATGAAAAGAGACTCGTGTTTTGCTGAACTTAATTCTTCACCAAAAGCAAAAATTATCTGTGCTGAAGAATTAATTGAGAGCATGGATAAAGAAAGTATTCAGACTTCAGTAATACTTAATATCGGCTGGTGTAGTCATGAGTTATGCGTTGAAACAAATGACTATATTATGGAATCAGCTGCGCGTTACTCCGGTCGCTTATATCCCTTTTGTACAATACAACCCACATCTGCTCATGCGCTCTCTGAACTGGAGCGCTGTATCCGTAATGGTATATATGGTATCGGCGAGATGCGACCTGATATTCAGGGATACGACTTGTGTGATAAACAATTGATGAGTGATATTGTTGCATTATGTATTAAGAACAACCTCTGTTTCTTAACACACAGCTCGGAACCAGTAGGCCACCAATATTCCGGCAAAGGGAATATTTCCACTGCCATGTTATTCCAATTCGCCAGCAATTTTCCTCAACTTAAATTTATCTGCTCTCATTGGGGTGGTGGTTTGCCTTTTTATGCTTTAATGCCTGAGGTAGCAGAAATTTTAAAAAATACCTATTTTGATACTGCTGCTTCACCTTTTCTTTATCGTCCCCAAATATACGAACATATGGTTAATATTATCAGTAGTAAGAAAATACTCTTTGGTAGTGATTATCCTCTGATGCCACAAAGTAGAGTTATTTCACAAATACAACAAGCCCATATTACTAAAAAGGCAAAACAAGACATATTAGCAGATAATGCCAGAAATATACTTAACATAAACTGTTCTTAGTTTATTATTTTATCATCATGAATAAAAAGGGGAAAATACGTTCTTTTATCGCAATAGAGTTACCATCAGAGGTGCGTGATCAATTACGTATTCTCCTCGATAATAATCTGAAAAATAAATTAGATATTGTGGCAAGCTGGGTAAAACCCGAGAATTGCCACTTAACATTAAAGTTTCTGGGAGATGTGCCTCCGGAAGAAATATCCCGGATTACCAACACTCTCATATCAGTGACACAGGATATATCACCATTCTCCCTGAGGCTTGATAAGCTCGGAGTGTTCCCTAATATCAAGCATCCTCGCATCCTCTGGATAGGAATAGCAGGAGACACACAACAGCTTATATCTTTACATAACAATATCGATAGCAAATTAAAGCTGATAGGATTTCCTTCAGAAAATCGCGCGTTTGCTCCCCATCTAACACTCTGTCGTATAAGAGAAAATTTATCAGAATCAACATGCAAAAATATAAGTGATGTTTTAAACACGAACTGGATAGAAAGCTCTCATTTTCAAGTTTCTGAAATTGTATTATTCAGAAGTGAGCTCACACCAAAAGGACCAATACATAGCCGACTCGCTACTGCAACATTTAAAAAAGCACAGTAATAGTGATTTCGTCGTATTGCGCGCTTACAGGCTATGTGATAGTATAATTTGTCTGATTTCATTTCATAACAAATACAAATGGGCCCATTAGCTCAGCAGGTTAGAGCACAGTCCTGGGCAAAATGACTTAAAGTCATGTTTGAAATATTATTTGTTATCTTGCAAAGTAGACGGTAAAACACAAGCTACTATTGATACCTATCAAATGCGGCTAGGGCTGTTTGTTGAATTCGCCCAGGGTAATGGCTTTTCCATGACGGATCAGCTTACCGGGAATAATATCCGGATGTTTCTCTTATCGCTCAATGACCGGCATTTACAGCCGGCAACGATCCATGCTTATCATCGGGCACTCCGGACCTGGTTCACCTGGTTGGTAAACGAAGGTTTCTTGGAGAAAACCCCGATGCAGAATATCAAGCCACCGCGACTACCCAAGAAGATTCCTCATCCTTTCAGCACGCAGGATCTGGAGAATTTATTGCTGCTTACCTCAGGACATCACTTTGTCAATATCCGGAACCGTGCTATAATCCTCGCATTCCTCGATACCGGTCTCAGATTAAATGAGTTACTCAATATCAATCTTGTTGACATAAGTACAGAATACGATACAATTAGAGTATTCGGTAAAGGTAGCAAAGAGCGTATTGTTTCCCTAGGGAAAGTATCACGAAAGGCCTTTTTGAAATACCTTATGTTGAGAAGTGACAGATATCCTAATTTTTGGGTTACTGAGGAAAGACGTCCGCTGCAGAGGGACGGGCTACGCATTATTATCCGGAGGCTTTGTGAAAGAGCAAACATTACGGATGCAAAATATGGCGCCCATACTTTCAGACATACCTTCGCAACGAACTCAATTCGCAACGGAGCCAATACCTTCTTTGTATAAAGCTTGCTGGGGCATTCCACTCTGGAAATGACCAGGCGATATGCTGGGATGATAAACTCGGAAACAGCAATTGAAAAGCATAATGAATTCAGTCCTGCGGATAGACTATTTAAGGTAGAGTATCTCTTATGAATTAATAGCTGGTAATAATTATGTCTTAGTGGCTGACAGTATTTATTACAAGGTTAGATAATGAATTACGATTACGACATCTTCGAGGATCTTTATGAGGAGGAATCTCCCGAGGGACGTCCGCGGGATGTAAAAATTGATGAAGCTAGAGCGAGTTTAGAGAAATTTTTTAATCAACAGGACAGAGAAGTATTCCATGGGAAACAAGTAGAAGTATTATTTGAAAAGACATTCTTTCATTGGATTACAAGCAAAGCATTAGATGAGATGGTAAAAGAAGGAAAAATTATAGGGTCAGAAGAAATGCCTTTATTAGGAAAAACTAGAGTAAAGTTCGTATTTAACAAAAAATATAGGGACCGTAAACTAGAAATGAGAGATCATCTGAGGGTTGTTCGTGGATATTCTACACCACCGTTACCCGGTGATTGTGGTAGACAAGCAGAAATAATGTTCGAGAAATGCTTTGGCTGGTAGAGGTTTTAAGATATGTGGGGAGAAAGTGAAGGAGTACAAAGGGAAAAAGTGGGATAAAACAAATAACGACTTAGATTTTGTAGTGGAAAGGGATGGGGTTACTTACGGTAGTGAAGTAAAAAATACGTGGAGTTATATAAACAGAGATGAGATGATTGTGAAATTGGACATGTGCAAATATTTTGGGGTGAGACCATTATTCATAATGAGAGGATCACCAAAAAGCTATAACTGGGAAATTAAAAGATGGGGTGGGTATGCTATGATATTTGTAGCACAAATTTATCCATTGTCCCAGGGGATGGTGGTGAAAGAGATAAAAGAGAAACTAGGGTTGGAAGCAGATTGTCCAAGGGCAATACCGAGTGGGATAATAGATAGGTTCATTAACTGGGAAAAGGATAATTTGGGGGATATTAAAAAAAATCCTCAATATTGAGGGTAGAATAGGCACAGAAATTGGTACCCCTATGAATACTAATTTGTCTAGTAAATATACTGAAATAGCTATTGACAAGATGTCAACTTATAGATTAACATGAAACTGAAACAGGTAAAAAACGGTATAATATTTAATATTTTCGCTATCATACTAGATAATGGTGTATGTCCGGTTGAAGAATTTCTTGAGCAGTTAAAAATAAATGACCCATCTTCGCTTAAATCATTCGTTACCATATTCAATAGGCATGCAGATCATGGTTCTTTGCGAAACGAAAAAAGTCTAAAGTTCTTAAAGATAGAGAGAATTTACTAGAGTTTAAAACCGATCATGGGGATAGAATAATGTATTTTTATTTGCCAGGTAAAATGACAGTTTTAACACACGGATTTCATAAAGGTGCACCAGAGTCTCAAGAATATGATAGGGCTGAATCAATAAGAGACCGCTATTGTCAGGAGATTAAAAATGGTTAGCAGTGATGCAGAATTAATTTTAGAGAAATACTCAAATGAATATGCCAAGGATCCCGATTTTATAGCAGAGGGACTTGCAGTTAAAATAACGGAGGAAATGCTTGAATGCCTCGAGAAAAGGGGCCTCAATCAGTCTTGGTTGGCAGAGAAGATGGGTGTTTCAAGAGAACGCATTTCTCGTATACTTAATGCAAAGCCGAACATGACTCTATTAACCATTGCTAAAATCGCAGTCGCGCTCGATGTGCAACCTGATGTTTGCCTTAATGCTTGGGATCTAAGATTAATACAAGCTGATTCTGACATACAATCTCAAAAACCTGCCGATATATGGACAGCAAGCGATCTCATGTTTTCCGAGATACCATAACCTGACAAAATAGAATCCGTAACCGCATGAGGAACAGATGAGAATTTACTTGAAACAACAAGAGTAGTTTAGGAGATACTGAATATGAAATTATCTGCAAATAATAAAAACATCTTAGTAAAAGAGATTAGAACTGCCGCCGAATACATGAGCAAAGCTAATAATGCTCAGCAAAAAATGTATTTCTTTAGTGCGGTTTTTGGAATATCCAATCGGCTGATGAATCTTGAATTTGACCCAGAATTAGTCTTCATTCATCATGTCACTGAGAGTACCTTTAAAAACATCAATACAAATTTGATGATGATGTCACAAGGGCAATCTCTTCCCTCTATCCCGCCATCTCTATTTAATAAATTGGAGGATGCTCTCGTTCAGTTAGCTAATTATATTGAAGAAGGGAACCCAACTTATCCTGCGCTGGAGAGAATTTCCAACTTATCTTACAGTACATCAGGCAATGGATATTATCTCTTTCTTAAGGGTATGCTTAAAATAGATTAATTTTTATCGAGTTTAAGCAGGTTATCAATAAATTGGGAGGATTGTAATAATAGTATAAGCATATGCCTTCTTTGCATGGGCCCAGATTGAAGCTTGGCAGGGCAGAGGAACATCTCAGCACCATCAAGGCGATTATTCAGAGATTCCTCGAATCTAATCCCTATTCCTTTATTCTCCAACCTAATCCTAATCCCCCGGATTATGTCCTCCGCGCTAACATTAACCAAGTTCCTCCGATTCAACTGTCTTGCATTGTCGGTGATTTCGCTCACAATGCTCGCTCTGCTCTCGACCTGCTGGTCTATCAACTCAGTGACCTCGTAGAAGGGGATAAAAATAGACTTAAACTGCAATTCCCGATTTTTAATAATGCTGTCGATTATTCCAAAAATGAAAAGGCTTATCTAAGCGGAGTCAAACCTGAATATAAGACAATTATTGAGAGGCATCAACCTTACAAGAGACCTCAACGGGATGGAAGTGATGCTCTTACAATCCTCCAAAGCATCAACAATACAGATAAACATCGTCTTATCAATGTCGTTGGTGCGATTGCCAACTTGGACTATTTTAATTTCGATAGTTCCAGTGGATTGCCCGACAATATCAAGCTCGAAGCAGGAGCTCATATTAGAGTTGGACAAAGCTTTAATTTTGGTAATGGATTCACTGGTAGTAAGATTGGGAATGGGGCAATAACCAAAGACAATGCAATAGTCGCCAAACTGACTATCCCGCAACCCGAAAAAGTGAAGGTGACTCCGGACTATCATGTCGCGATACAATTTTATGTAACTGACCAAACGGTTAATGGACGCCCGGTAGTGGATACACTAACGCTCATCTATGATGGTGTAAACGAAATTATTAGGGATTTCGAGCCGTTCTTTCATAAGTGATTCTTTCATTTCTCAACCTTATACAAAGATGACATAGTCACTAATATTAAAGAGGGTAATATATGACTAAAAAAACACACTAAAACCAAAATACATAAACAAAATCCACGTCGGCAAAATAAAAATACTGATACGGGTAATAAAGACAAACATCTCCGTAAATATCCGACATTCTTACTCCTTTTTCTTAAGTAATGGAGGGATCATACCCAGCCCCATATGGGGACGATGGTAATGATAGTGCTTAAGAAATAATTCTACCATGTTCCGATACTCCGGTAAGTCCTGGATACGATACGTCTGCCAGCCCAAGCATTCTTTTCTCACTGTCCGGTTAAAACTTTCTATATATGATTGTTCATTCTTACGATATGGATGAGCAATACGATGGCGATCACAGAATAAACTTACTTCAGTCTTAAATTCAGCTTTAAACTCTGAGCCGCCATCAGTCTGTAGTAAGTGGACATGTTTATCAAACCTTCTCTCCCTGCTTTGGTAGAGGAATTCACAGCCATACCTTGCCGTAAGCTGGGATGCTAACAGAATATCGGCTTCTTTACTGAAGATATCTACCGCTGTAAAGGCATAAAGCTCACCAAAGTCTATCGTGTCCATCTGTATTACCTCCCTGGAATGAGAGGCTACCGGTAAAATCCCACGCACTTTATTCTTTTTCCACTTAGAACGAAGAACATATTTCTCAGCGAGAATTTCATAAATCCTGGGAACAGATAAGGGAATGCCATAATCATGCTCAAGAAAGTACTGGATTTTTTGTCCGCAACAATCGTATTCTCGCTCTCTGATGTCCCGTATCCGGCGTTTAATGAGTGGGTCTACCTGTCTTCTCTTACGCTCTCCCTTTTGGGCTTGTGCATAACTATTCAAGAATTCCAGTAAACCATACGTTTTGCGGGCATGTATCCAGATGCTTATCGTTTCCCGGTGTTTGCCCATTCTTTGAGCAATATGGGTCATGGGAATACATTGCTCATGGAGTTCCCAACATAGAGTAATTAATGTTTCATTTGTCATATCCATATTCTACATAGAATGTCGGATATTTACGGAAATATTGCGCGTTATTGACATCCGACACCATATTCTTTAATCAAAGCAGACTTACCGGGTCAACATCTATTGTCCAGCCCGGAGGGAATTCAATATTTGCTAGAAAAGAGGATATGTTATTGCCTCTAATTATTATTTGCCAGCGGAATTTATCCTTAATTTTGTAGAGATATGCAGGAGCAGGACCTATGAGTTGCATATCAGACAGCTTGTTAAGTTTAATCTTTTCCCCTAGTAGTCGGGAAATCTTTCTTGTCTCTTTCTGACAGGAGAATTCATTGGAGTTAATATAAACCAGACGGGCAAGTTGCCGGAAAGGTGGGGCAAGGAATTGGTGGCGGTATGCAATTTCTTTTTTATAGAAAAAGGAATAGTCATTTTTTGAAAGAGCAGCAATAGCATAATGTTGAGGATTATAGGTCTGAATGATAGCTTTGCCCTGTTGATTACCCCGCCCTGCTCTTCCGGCAACCTGGCTCAGAAGCTGGAAAGTACGCTCACTGGCGCGGATATCGGGTAGTGTTAGTATGGTATCCGCAGAAATTACTCCAACAAGTGATACAGATGGGAAATCAAGGCCTTTAGCAATCATTTGTGTGCCTACAAGGATATCAGCTTTATGAGAACTGAATTGAGACATTAATTTCTCATGTGAATATCTGTTCATAGTAACGTCTTTGTCCCACCGCATAATTTTGGCTTCCGGAAAAGTTTGGGCAGTTTTTTGTAATAATCCTTCTGTTCCTAATCCAAGAAACTTTATTTTCTTACTACCGCATTTTGGGCAGATATCAGGAACAGGAATATGACGATTACAGTGATGACAGATTAGTTCGTTTCTTGCAGCGTGATGTGTGAATGCTACATTGCAATCATTACAGCGGAGCACGAAGCCACATTCACGACATTGTACGAAAGTGGAAGTTCCTCTTCTGTTAAGAAAGAGAATAATCTGTTCTTTTGCCTCTAGGGATTTCTCAATAGCGGAGCGTAGTTGCCGGCTGAATATACTGCTGTTACCAGTTTTTAATTCTTGCCGCATATCTACAATTTCTATTTCGGGTAGTTGCGGTTTACCGTTAAGAGTAAATTTCTCTGGTAGTGTTAGTAATTCATATTTTCCCGTTGTACTATGGTAATAGCTTTCTATATCAGGAGTGGCACTACCAAGTATTAATGTTGCGTCATTGAGCTTTGCCAGAACACGAGCAACTTCTCGTGCATGGTAGCGCGGCATCTGATCCTGCTGCTTGTATGTCCATTCATGCTCTTCATCCAGGATAATTAATCCAAGGTCAGGTTGCGGAGCAAAGATAGCCCCTCGTGCCCCAATTACAACATTGCATAATCCTTCTTTTATTTGTAACCATTCATCGAATTGTTCTCTGCGTGTTAATTTGCTATGGAAAACAGCCACCTGGTCAGGAAAACGTGATGTGAAACAGGCTATTGTCTGCGGAGTAAGGGAGATTTCCGGCACAAGCACGATGCCGCGTTTCCCCTGTGCAATGATATTACTGAGTGCATGCATATATATTTCAGTTTTTCCGCTTCCATTAATACCATGTAGCAAAAATGTTTTAAAATGTGGATGAATCAGGTGAGATTCTATTTTTTTCCAGACTATTTCTTGTGTCGTGCTTAGTGCAGGTGGTGATGCAGGAAAAGATGTATATTGCGATATACGATTACGTTGGACACGTATAGAAGACGTAGATATAAACTTCTTTTTTTCTAGAGCTCTTATTAAGGAGGAAGTAGCAGGAATATTCCGAGATAATTCGGAATATCGTACAGGACGATTTTTATCCGCCAGGAAACGTAATAACTCTGCTTGCCTTCGAGCCTTTTTGCCGTCAAGTTTGGTTGCTTCCTGGTATGCTACATCTATTCCTATAGTTAGTTTCATATAGAGTTCTTCTCTCGGTTTCATAAAGCTCATATTAGGAGTATGGATTCTGCTGACAAGTCCTTTATTTTGCATTTGTGTCAAAATTCGGTCAGCTTTACTTTTGCCGAGAGATTTCTCAATAGTTTTGATATTAACGGCGGTATTTGTTTTAAGCATATCGAGAATAAATTTCTGGTCAATGGATAAAGAGGGTAGTGGGACAATATCGGATACGAGTTGAATAAATGTAACCTGGTTTTTTTCAAAACCTGGCGGTAACATTAAAGCAAGACTTTCAAACAGAGGAGCGAGATAATAATCACTAATCCAGCGTGCTAGTTGTATCTGGTGGGAAGACAGTACCGTTTGTGTGTCGATAACTGCCGTTATCTCTTTAATGCCTGCGGTATCAGATAACGATGGATTATCCGTTAATTCGAGGACTATTCCTTGTCGCAAACTTGAACCAAATGGAACCCATACCGGTTGACCGGGGTAGAGTTCCATATTTACAGGTATTGCATAGCTAAAAGCCTTGCGTTGTGCTAGAGGTGAATTAACAGCGACCTCAGCGTAATTCATTTTATTAACGCAAATAAAACAATTATGTTTCTTGTTCAGATTCCGCTACAGCTACGGGAGCATCTTCTACGGCTGCGGTGGTTTCTGTTGTGCTTTTTGCTAAATCCCGTTTTTCTTTAATACGGGTAGCTTTTCCGCTCAGGCCACGCAGATAATATAATCTGGCGCGCCGGACACTACCACGGCGTGCAATTTCGACTTTTTCCAGGAGGGGAGAATTAATGAAGAAAGTACGCTCCACGCCGATACCATAAGTAACACGTCTTACTGTAAAGTTACTACGTATTTTACCATTGGATACCCCGGTTACAACACCTTGAAAGACCTGAATACGTTCGCGGTCCCTCTCTTTAATTTTAAAGCTAACCTTAACAGTATCACCGGGACTGATCTCCGGGATATTGGTTTTTGGTTCTAAATCGATTAATGACTCTATTTCCATTTATTTTAATCCTTCCATCAATTTGTATGAATAACGACTTTATTTATTTTCATCCTGATTAAATTTATCAATTAACATTTTATCTTGCGAGGACAATACTATTTTTTCTATTAGATCAGGGCGACGTCTTAAGGTGCGTTTTAAAGATTGTTCCCTGCGCCACCGGGCAATAGCAGCATGATTTCCTGACAATAATATTTTCGGTACCTTCCAATCTTGAAATAAAGGAGGTCGGGTATATTGAGGGTGTTCCAGTAGCCCATTAACATGCGATTCATCTTCTATTGATGTTTCTGCCCCCAGTACCCCTGGTATTAACCTTACTGTTGCATCTATGACTACCATTGCCGGTAATTCCCCACCGGTAAGTACATAATCACCAATACTTATTTCATCATTAGCCAGATGTAATCGTATCCTTTCGTCAACACCCTCGTAATGTCCGCAAATAAAAACCACATTATCTTCCTTCGATAGCTCCAGAGCGATCTTTTGCGAAAATAACCTTCCCTGTGGTGTGAGAAGAACTATTCTTGGTGTGGCTCCTTCATAGGGATAATTTGTACTTATTGATTCGAATGCTTCAAATAAAGGCTCCGGCTTAAATATCATTCCGGAACCACCTCCATAGGGATAATCATCTACTGTATGATGTTTATCATGAGTGTAATCCCGGATATTATAGATATTTAGGTTTACATACCCCCCTTTAATAGCTCGTCCAATTATGCTCTCCTCAAATGGTCCGATAAACATTCGAGGAAATAGAGTTAAAACATCTATACGCATAACGCCCATCTTCTATTTGATATGGACGGCATTATAACGTTATTTTTATGTCTTTGCAAAGAGGGCTCTCTTCCGGTAACATTTTTATTTGAGTTGACACGTCCACCTGTGCATTGGACCAGATAAGACGTAATCGGGATGCCTACCAATTGATGCGTGTAAATACCTGATTCCGTTCACATTTATCTTCATATTTAGAAGGATAAATAAGCAAAGAGGTAATGACTCCGGCCGAAAGAGGAAGATTTTCGGTATCAAACGAGGCAGGGTCATTCAGTCATTAATTTGGGAGATGGTTATAACTGTCTTCTACTTTGACCAATTGATAGATGGCCCACATTGTGTCCCTCGGGCACCGGGCTAACCATACTTCATCGTCTATCACATAAAGGCGGTATTGTTCATTGATACTGTACTGGTGACGCTGTTGGTAGCCAGAAATGTCCGGTATGCCCATTTCGAATATAAACAAAGCGTTAAATGTTTCCGTATCCACTTTGCTTTTCTCAAAACTACCCGTGATTTGCTCTTTGGTGTCATCTGTATGCAGGATAGTGAGGGATTCCGTTGCGATAATATAATCGGGAGCATTCTCCTTTACCATCAGATGCGAACTTGCCGGTTTCATATAGATGGTTTTCTCATAACGATAGTAGCCAGTGACATCTTCATTATTTGATGTGCAACTTATGTTAGAGAGCAAGCAGCCGACCAGAACCAAAGGTAATATTATGATTTTAGACATAATATAGCCTCCCCATTTTAATTCCTAAAATAAAGACGTAGTGACGGGATGTTTTGCTTATTCATGAGAACGGGACTAAAAGAGCTACTAAGCAAGTACCTTACAAAATGATGCGATCTGACCTGCAGAGGTTAATGTATAAACTGAACCTTAACACGTCGAGTTCTGTTACTGCGGCTGAATGGAGTATTAATTAATGTATTGCCTGCTTCATTTGGTAGAAAATGAAGCATTTATAGAGAACAGTAACCAGTAACAATAGGCTGAAGATAATAACATAATAAATATTCCTTGTCTTCGTGATATATCCTTCATTATAATCAATAATCACGTTATATTATTTTAAGTAATTGACAGGAGAGCATTTTCTAATGCCGGAAGAGAAGAAAGACGAATTTACCAAATTCAGAGAGATTATTGCCCGCTTGCGTGCTCCTGAGCCGGACGGCTGTCCCTGGGACCGCCAGCAGACACATATTTCTCTAAAGCCTTATCTTGTAGAAGAATGTTACGAAGTCATTGATGCTCTGGATAAGGAAGAACCTCAAAAATTACGGGAGGAACTGGGGGACCTTATGCTGCAAATTATGCTTCATGCTCAGATTGCCGCCGAGCATGATGAATTCAATATTGATGATGTTATTCATGATATTAATGAAAAGCTCGTCCGTCGTCACCCCCACATTTTTAGTAATGTAGAAGCGAAAGATGCGCGGCAGGTGCGTTTGAACTGGGAAGAAATCAAGACCCGGGAGCATGGTAAAAAGAAATCTATTCTTGATGGTGTTTCCACTGAAATACCGGCCTTACCTGCCAGCCAAATTTTGCAGCAGCGCGCTTCACGCGTGGGATTCGATTGGGATGATATGGCCGGTGTGTTAGATAAGGTCGTAGAAGAAGCCGGCGAATTGAACCGGTCAGCTAATCATCAGGAAAAAGTAGCGGAGTTTGGTGATTTACTTTTTGCTCTGGTGAATTTAGGACGGTGGCTGGATGTAGATGCTGAAGCTGCATTAAAATCGGCAAACCAGCGATTTATTCGGCGGTTCCAGCATATGGAGCAGATTTGCCACGAGAAAAATCTATCACTGGATAAACTTACCCTGAATGAAATGAATATTTTATGGGAACAGGCTAAGGCGGAATTAAAAGAATCCTGAAATAAAAAAATCGGGGCGGGCAGGTTTGAACTGCCGACTTCTTGGTCCCGAACCAAGCGCGCTACCGGGCTGCGCTACGCCCCGTGGATGTACTATTATATCCGCATATATGAGTGAATACAATCATTTGTAACAACCGGTATGTATATCAATGAATATATGGGGTAAATAAGTTTATCTACCATTAAATTTTCTTAAATGTTAAAAATTATAAATTTCCCTGTCTGAACATGCTATAATTGCGCAAATTTGAAGGAATAGTATTGGATAAAGTTAGTATTGCAATACCGGCAACTTCAGCAAATATGGATTCCGGGCTTGATTGCCTGGGAATGGCTTTGAACATTTATAATATAGTTACTTTTATGATAGGTGATATTCCTTGCGGGATTAATATTACCGGAGAAGGTGCGGAAAAGTTATCGCATGACACCAATAATTTGATTTATTGTACGGCAGTTCGGGTATATCAGAAATTGGGGAAATCAGTACCGGGATTAACCATCAACTGTCAAAATAATATTCCCTTTATGCGTGGTCTGGACAGTAGTTCTGCTGCTATTATGTACAGCATTATGGCGGTAAATGAATTTTGTGATAGGCCGTTTTTTCAGGATGATATGCTGGAGTTGGGGTTGGAAATTGAAGAGCACCCGGATAACATCACTCCGGCACTGCTGGGTGATTGTCAGGTAGTAGTCAAAGATAGTGATAACCATTTATTACATTGCTCTATACCTCTACCTTCCGGGTTGAAAGCAGTATTATTTATTTCTGATTTTATAATGGCAACAAGGGAAGCACGTAATATTTTACCGCAACAAGTGAAACGAGAGGATGCTGTTTATAATGTCGGGCGAGCTGCTCTTCTGATTGCTTCATTAATAGAAGGTCGAGTTGAGTATTTAAAGACGGCCACCGATGATAGACTGCATCAGACAGCGCGTCAGCGTTTATTCCCGACTATGGGCAATATTTTTGCTGCCGCTCTCTCTGCCGGAGCATTGGGAGTATTCCTTTCCGGCAGCGGTCCTACTATACTGGCATTTGCTATGGGTAATACAGAAGAAATCGGTAAAAAAATGGCAACAGTTGCCCGAGAGAAGGGTATTAATGGTAGAATAAGAGTCGCTGAGTCATGTAATGAAGGAGCGCATATTGTTTCTTGATTTAATAATAGGGGAGAAAATTTAGGGATAATGGATATTATCGTACAAAAATATGGTGGGACTTCAGTAGCTAATGCGGAGAGAATAAAAGCCGTAGCCCGGAAGATAATCGCTACGAAGGAAAAAGGAAATCAGGTAGTAGTAGTAGTCTCGGCCATGGGTGATACTACCGATGACCTTATTGCACTCAGTCATCAGGTTTCCGAGAAACCTTCCGATAGGGAACTGGACGTTCTGCTTTCTACGGGAGAAGTTGTTTCCAGTACTTTACTGGCAATGGCTCTGCGTTCAATGGGATGCAAGTCTATCAGTCTGACCGGATTTCAGGCGGGTATTGAGACGGATACAGAACACAGCAAGGCACAAATATTAAATATTAATCCGCAGAGAATCATGCGCGAATTATCCCGCGGGAATGTAGTTATCGTTGCTGGATTTCAGGGTATAACTCAGGATATGGATATTACTACTCTGGGTCGGGGTGGTTCCGATACTACTGCGGTAGCTCTGGCTGCCAGTTTGGAAGCTAAAATATGTGAAAGATATACCGATGTGAAGGGGGTATTTACTGCTGACCCTAATTATGTTCAGGAAGCGCGTAAATTAGACTTCATTAGTTATGATGAAATGCTGGAATTAGCAATACAGGGCTCGAAAATAATACATCCCCGGGCGGTAGAACTTGGAGAATTGTATAATGTACCGATTCTGGTAGCATCCAGTTTTGTAGATGAACCGGGAACGCTGATAAGTGGAGGAAATAATATGCAAGTTGGCGAATTACAGAACAAGGTACGAGGTATTGCTCATGACCTTGATGTGGCGAAAATAACAGTTATCGGAGTACCGGACAAGCCCGGTATTTCTGCCAGTATTTTTACTGCCCTGTCCGATGCCGGTGTTAGCGTGGATACTATTGTACAAAATATGAGTATCGCCGGAATTACCGACCTTACCTTTACCGTTAGTATCGGTGATATGAATAAAGCACTGGATGTAATTAAGCCAGTAGGAAAAACTATCGGGGCGAAGGATTGTGTCGGTGATGACAAAGTAGGTAAGATTAGTATCGTCGGTACCGGAATGCAAAATAAGCCGGGTTATGCTACCACTATGTTCCGCGCCCTGGCCGATGCCGGAATTAATATTGAGCTTATCACTACTTCTGAAATACGTATTACCTGTATTATAAGAAAAGACCGAATGAAGGACGCCGTACGTATCCTGCATCGTGCTTTTGAACTGGATAAGCCATAATCGTTAATTTCGAGAATCTAATTTCTAAACACATGAAACACATTAGAATTATCGAAATTCTAATGTTCTGAATGCTTTTACAAAAAAATTTATTGTTTCGTATTTGAGATTTCATATTTCGGGCTTTAGATAGACAATGCATCTTTCAGATTTTGATTATCATCTCCCTCCCGAATTCATTGCTCAGACTGCGGTAGAACCACGCGACCGTTCCCGCCTTATGGTACTTAAAAGAGAGTCGGGGACGATTGAGCATCACCATTTCGGGGAAATTATAGATTTTCTGCGTGCAGGAGACGTTATGGTTTTTAATGACAGTCGTGTCATTCCTGCGCGCCTGAACGGTCACAAAATAAGTACCGGTGCAAAATGTGAAATATTTCTCTTACGTAAACTGGAAAGTTGTGTTTGGGAGACGCTGGTAAAACCAGCCAAGCGCATCCGTACCGGGACTAAAATAGAAATAAGTAATAGTGATATTCTATCGGGATTTAGTCTGGAAGGAGAAGTAGTAGAGGAAAAGGAACATGGAGTAAGAATATTCCGCTTTTCCAATGAAGAACTTCTTTTTAAGGCAGGCAATATACCTTTGCCTCCTTATATTCATGAGAAATTACCTGACCCGGAACGATATCAAACCATTTATTCCAGAGTAGATGGCAGTGTTGCCTCCCCTACGGCCGGCTTACATTTTACAGAGAGGCTATTAAATGATATCAAGGCAAAAGGAGTAGAACTGGCTTTTATTACTCTGCATATTGGATTGGGGACATTCCAGCCAGTACGTGAAGAGGATCCTCTGCAGCATGAAATGCACTCCGAGTATTACGAACTCAGTACTGCTGCTGCGGCACAAATATCCCGAGCCAGGAAAGAAGGCAGACGTATTATCTGTGTAGGGACTACGACGGTAAGGACACTGGAGCAGGCAGCAGAGTATCAGGATGCCAACGGTAATCTAAAGTCTTCCAGCGGTTGGACAAAACTATTTATTTTACCCGGTTATAAATTCCGTATGGTAGATATTATGCTGACGAATTTCCATCTTCCGCGTTCCACACTCTTAATGCTTGTTTCTGCTTTTGCCGGGCATGAAATTCTTATGCAGTCCTACAATGAAGCGATAAAAGAACAATACCGATTTTACAGTCTTGGCGATGCGATGCTAATTTTATGATATAAAACCTGGCTGTTAGAGAATAGAATTGCAGTGCATATTTTCATCAGTTTTTTTCAGGCTTTTTACAGTTTTTTAATCGGTTTTTACATCATTATTACCACTTGTTTGGCTTGTCTCAGGGAAGTTTTGCCCTTGGAGTACACTTACCCCATACTCACCTGTAATTCTTTCCGTACCAGGCTCAAAGTCGAGTGTAGATGAGTGTAAGCGAAACTGATAAAATAGGGGCAAAGGAGGTAGCTCTAATGCTTCGTATAGATAATGGTAGTCAGCACAACCCGTCGTTGTAGGAGACGGTGTTACCGCCTGAGCTTTTTCAGATTCTTTCAGTGTCAGTACTATATATATCCACTTTAGCAACTTTGCTACTTCCGGAACTGTTACTGCCAATATAAGTATATCTTATACACTTTCATGAGATATTTACAAAAAAGTAACGCTGAATATTCTCTGTTTAATACTAGTTGGGGCTGGGTAGGAGTTATAATCTCAGAAAGAGGGATAAGGCGAATAATTCTTCCCCAGTCTAACAGTGATATTATATATGAAATAATAAGAAATGAATCCCCGTTAGCCACTTTTACTAGTCATGCTAGTGATATCACTCAAAAAATAACTGCATACTTAAGCGGACAAAAAGTAAAATTTAATAACACACTGGATTACCCGAATATAACACAGTTTCAAAATGATGTTTATCAAACTACCTGTTCCATACCTTACGGAGAGACACGCAGTTATTCGTGGGTTGCAAAAGAGATAGGAAATATACGCGCAACACGTGCTGTAGGACAAGCACTGGCACATAATCCTACACCTATAATAGTCCCCTGCCACAGAGTAATATCACTTAGTGGAAATCTACAGGGATTCCGTGGTGGAATTGATATGAAGAAACGTTTAATTCTAATGGAAAAATCAGTAGCAAGAAGAAAGCTACAACCGGATTGTTAGATACATCTTCCCATTTTAATACTATTCTTCTGATACAGTCATTTTCAGACCTAATTCGATAATTTGTTTTTGCAGATCATCACAATATTTTACCAGAAGAGACGGCATTTCTAATCTAACCATAGCATTATCATTTGACACTAATACTTCAACTACATCTTTACCGGGATACTCTCTCAGAATATCTAGTGCCCCACGCAAAAGCATGATATCGCCTTTTTCATTACCACTCTGGTTAATGTTTAATGTAATCTTTTTATTTTTCGCCTCAATAACCGGTTCTTCTTTTAGTTTCAATATCGAATCCTCAGTGGCGATAGAATCAAATGATTGAACCTCGTTACAGACTACACCAGGACGGTCATCTCTCATTCTAACTACACCGCGTATTACAATTATGTTACCTTCGTACCATAAATCCCTGGTACGAGAATAAAGTTCTGCCCATGCAGTTACTTCCATATTACCATCCAGGTCTTCCAGTTCCGCAATAACAAAAGTTGTTCCTTTACGCGTTACCAGAGACCTTACTTTAGCAATAATACCAGCAATAACCACTCCCCTCCCTGCCATATCAGCATCAATCTGACCGCAGGTAGTAGTAGTAATCGTCTTGAGTTTTTCTGTCGCATGTACAAAAGGGTGCTCCGAGAGATAAGTGCCCAGCATTTCCTTCTCCCAGGCATGTCGCTCTGCGGGAGAAATTTTTACCTCTGGTAGTTCCAGGACAGGAAGAGGCATTGATGCCTTTGCTCCCCACATATCAAACATAGTAACCTGCCCCGTTTCTTTCATTTTCTGCTCACGTTGTGAAGCAGACAAAATTACCTCGACACCCTGTAATAATTGACCACGGTCGCCTATTTTATCTAATGCTCCTGCCTTTATTAAACTTTCCAGAGTTTTCCTGTTCATAACACGCAAATCAACCCGCCGGGAGAAATCTTCAACAGATTTAAATTCCCCTCCTGTATTACGTGCAATTATTATGGGATTAATAGCTCCCTTACCAACATTTTTTATGTCCCCCAACCCAAAACGAATAGCCGGCGTTCCATTGTCATCTTGTGCAATACTGAATGTAACATCACTACTGTTTATATCAGGTGGAAGAACATTAATACCCAAACGGCGACATTCATTAATTGCAGAACTAATCTTATCCACCTTTCCGGAATGTACTACCAGAAATGCAGCCATATATTCCAGTGTAAAGTTCGCCTTCAAATATGCTGTTTGATAAGCAACCATAGCATAGCTCACACTATGAGCTTTATTAAAAGCATACCCGGCAAATGGCTCGATAAGAGCAAATATATCCTCTGCTACTTTTTTAGAGAAATTTTTATTTGCGGCTCCATCCAGAAATTTCTGCCGCTCTTTTTTCATCACTTCTGGAATTTTCTTGCCCATCGCCTTACGTACTATATCTGCCTCTCCCAGGCTATATCCGGCAACGGACTGCACTATACGTAATACCTGATCCTGATAAACAATAACACCATATGTCTCTTTTAAGAATGGCTCCAGTACAGGATCGGGATACTTGATAGGTTCCTTACCATGTTTCGCTTTAATAAAGGTAGGAATATGTTCCATAGGACCAGGTCGATAAAGCGCAATCATCGCGGCAATATCATTAAAGGTAGTTGGTTTAAGTTCTTTGATAAAACGCCTCATTCCGCCACCCTCAAGCTGGAAAACACCTTGTGTTTCTCCGGAACAGAATAAAGCAAAAGTCTTCGGATCATCCAGAGGAAGTTTATGCAAGTCAATATCAATTCCTCTGGTACTGGCAATGATATCCTTCGCTTTGGCTAAAACAGTTAAATTAGCCAGTCCCAGGATATCCATCTTTAATAGTCCCACGCGAGCCAAGCTTTCCATACTATATTGGGACATCACCATTCCCGTCTCGGAATCTCCTATTCTCTGTAGTGGCACACGCTCAATAAGAGTATCATGGGCGATAACTATTCCTGCCGCATGAGTGCTAGCATGACGGGAAAAGCCTTCCAGCTGTCTTGCTGAATCTATCAAGCTTCGAATAATTTTATCCTGTTGGTATATATCCTGAAGTTCTGCACTTTCCGCAAGTGCCTTATCCAGAGTAATATTCAATACCTGTGGCACCAGTCTCACGACACGGTCAACATCACTATATGTCATGCCCAGAGCACGACCAACATCACGCAATGCAGCACGAGCACCCAGAGTTCCAAAAGTTATGATTTGTGCCACATGGTCTTCACCATATTTTTGCGAAATATAAGAAATAACCTCGTCCCGGCGGTCATCCTGGAAATCAAGATCAATATCTGGCATTTCTCTACGTTCAATATTGAGAAAACGTTCGAAAACAAGTTCACTGGCAAGCGGATCAATATCAGTCACTTCAATACAATATAAAACAAGACTCGCGGCAGCACTGCCACGTACTCCAAAAAGGATATTTTGCTTTCTCACAAAAGATACGATGTCCCATATAACCAAAAAATAGTTGGCAAATTTTGTTTCATGAATAACACTAAGTTCATATCTCAGACGCTCTTCAATTTGTGGAGTGATATTATCATAACGCCTCTTCAATCCTTCCCAGCAGAGATCATTCAGATAATCCTCGGCATTTTTACTTTCCGGCATATCGATTTCCGGAAGAAGAGGCCGACCAAACTCAAGATTTAAATTACACATTTCAGCAATGCGCCCGGCATTTTCTATTGCTTCAGGAATATCCTGATATAAATCATTCATTTCCGCAGGACTTTTTAAATAAAAATAATCACCGGGCATCTTCATTCTCTTCTCACTGGAAACAGAGGAGTTCGTCTGAATGCATAAAAGTAAATCGTGTGCTGTGGCGTCCTTTTGATCAACGTAATGAACATCATTGGTGGCTACAAGAGGAATATCTAATTCTTTACCGATAGAAATTAGCTGGGAATTAACTTTTTCCAGATCCGGTATAGGATGTTTTTGTATCTCCAGATAATAATCCTGAAAAGTCTCCTTTGACCAGCGTGCAACATCACGAGCTTCGTCATAGCAGCCTTTAACGATCAAACTGGGGATTTCACCCTGCAAACACCCTGAAAGCACAACCAGCCCCTTGTTGTACTGTTGCAGAAGGTCTTTATCAACTCTTGGCTTATAATAAAACCCTTCTAGATGTGCTAGACTTACCAAGCGCAACAAGTTCTTGTACCCCGTATCATCTTTAGCTAACAGAGTGAGATGATATGCAGTCTTTGCTTCAGCCTTTTTGTTCAGCCTTCCCTGCGGGGCAACATAAACTTCACAACCAATAATAGGCTTTATTCCTGCTGTACGAGCCGCAAGGTAAAAATCAATTGCGCCGTACATAACACCATGGTCCGTGATAGCAAGGCTATCCATCCCCATTTCCTTAGCCCGAGAAATAAGGGTTGAGATACGACACATGCCATCCAACAAACTGTATTCAGTATGCACATGAAGATGAGTAAACATAATTCTCAGGTAACTATTTATTACTTTTTATAATACTATGTCTGCTATTCTTTTACCCGAGAGAGCAGCAAGCTGTTCTACTGACTCAAGGGGAACATTAATGCTGCCTATTTCTGCACCAATATCTCCTGTGTTAATACCATGATAATCGCTGCCACCCGTAGGTATCAGGCCATATTGTTGGGATATATTTGTTAAATATTCGATAGTCTCATTATTATAAAATCCGTAGTAAGTCTCAATACCAACTAATCCCACAGACTTTAACTCATTTAGTATATTATCCAGATTCTCAATATTAGCCGGATGCGCCAGTACCGGTAGCGCTCCTGACCGCACCAGTAATTGGACCGCCTCAACAGGAGTTATTTTCTCTCTCTCAACGTAGGCCGGGCCATCATGACCAATATATTTATCAAATGCTTCCCGAAAATTAGATATCTGCCTGTTTTCCAGCATTACTTGAGCAATATGAGGACGCCCGATTGAACCTCCCGCTGACAATTGCTTAACACGTTCCAGGCTTATCGGCAAGCCCATATCCGCCAGTTTGGCTACCATCCTGACCGCACGTCTTTCCCGTGAATCCTTGAGTGTTTTCAAGACGCGTAATAACTCATCATCATGATAATTAATGTAATATCCCAGCACATGTATTTCCCCTGCCGAAGTATCTGTACTTATTTCTATCCCGGGAATTACTATTATCCCTCCCGATTTACCGGCACTTTCCAGGGCCTCACTAATACCACCAATAGTATCATGGTCTGTAATTGCGATTACCTTCAATCCTCTATCAATTGCTGTAGCCACCACATCTGCGGGCCTCAGTTGCCCATCTGAAGCACTGGTATGGATATGTAAGTCAACTAATCCCAAATTATTAACCAACCTTCCTGTCAACACGCTTAATATTCATGGCTTTACCTGTGTTTTCATCTATATCAATCAGTACTGAATTTAAAAATAGATTCCCCTTACCAACCAGTATCGCATGGGGCATCTGCGTAAGAAACCTTTTCAGCACAGTATCAATATCATCTCCGATAATAGATTCTGTCCCTCCTGCCATCCCGATATCAGTAACACGAGCGGTACCTCCGGGTAACACACGTGTGTCCACTGTTCCAACATGTGTGTGCGTTCCCACAACAGCACTAACACGCCCATCCAGATAATAAGATAGAGCTCCTTTTTCTGAAGTGGCTTCCGCATGAAAATCCACTATTATGATACGCTTCGTGCCACCAATATCGGATAACAACTTATCCATAGCGCGAAAAGGACAATCGTTAGCGGCCATAAACGTACGCCCTACCAGATTAACTACAATAACATTTCCTGCTTCCAGATAACCTCTTCCCGGTAATCCGGGAGGAAAGTTCAAAGGACGCACAATGGGTAACTCGCTATCAAGATAGGGAATAATCTCTTTCTTATGCCAGATATGATTACCTGTTGTAAGAACATCTACACCACCATTGAGTAATTCCTTCGCTGTTTCAGATGTTAATCCTACTCCACCTGCTGCATTCTCCGCATTCGCAATAACCAGATCTATACTATATTCACTTCGTAGTTCCGGAACAATATGCCTCACTGCTCGACGTCCCGGCCTACCGATAACATCTCCTACAACAAGAATCCTCAAACTCTACCTCATTACCGGATTTTCAAAACAACTTTACTTTTAAACGCCTTTATTTAGCGTAATCAACTACTCTTGTCTCTCGAATAACCGTCACCTTTATCTGACCGGGATATTGCAGCTCTGCCTCTACTTTACTGGCAATATCTCTCGCTAACTTCGATGTTTCCAGGTCATTAACCTGTTCCGGTTTAACCAGAATACGAATCTCACGTCCTGCCTGAATAGCATATGACTTTTCTACACCATTAAAACTATTAGCAACACTCTCCAATGCTTCCAGACGCTTTAAATACTGGTCAATTGACTCACGTCTTGCCCCCGGTCTGGCTCCGCTTACGGCATCTGACGCTGCCACGATAAAACTTTCCACACTACTGAATGCTGACTCCTCATGGTGCTCTGCCACAGCTTTTGTCACGGCAGGCGATCTTTCCCATTTTTGCACAACATCAGCACCAATAGATGCGTGTGTTCCTTCTACTTCACAATCAATTGCCTTACCAATATCATGAAGTAGCGCAGCCCGCTTCGCGATATTAACATCAGCCCCCAGTTCGGCTGCGATAGCCGCAGCGATATGAGCCGCCTCGATACTATGAATAAGTACATTCTGTCCGTAGCTGAATCTATATTTCAAGCGACCTAAGAGCTTAATCAATTCAGGGTGTAATCCCTGCACTGCACCTTCATAAGCGGCTCGTTCACCTTCACTCTGTATTGTTGCTTCTACTTCGTTCTTTGCTTTTTGTACTACTTCTTCAATACGCGCAGGATGAATACGGCCATCAAGTATAAGCTTACTTAACGCGAGACGAGCTATTTCACGGCGTACAGGATCAAAACAAGAAAGAGTAACCGCTTCCGGAGTATCATCAATAATGAGTTCGACACCCGTAGCATGTTCCAGAGCACGAATATTGCGTCCTTCCCGCCCTATTATACGCCCCTTCATTTCATCACTGGGGATAGGAACTGTCGACACAGTTGCTTCTGATACAACATCAGTAGCACATCTTTGAATAGCTGAGGCAAGAATTTCTCTTCCTCTATTATTCGCTTCTGCACTAAGACGTACTTCTAATTCACGCAGACGTTGCGCATTTTCTTCCCGTACCTGTGCCTCCAGTTTTTGTGCTAATAGTTCTTTTGCTTCAGCAGAAGTCATACCACCAATTAGCTCCAGCTGGTGGATTTGTTGTTGTTCTACTTTTTCAAGACGCTCTTTTATTTCCTCGGCAGCTTTTTCTTTGCGAGCTACGTCTTCCTCACGTTTTCTCACTACACCTGTGCGCTGCTCAATACTATCTTCTCTTTGTGATAAACGCTTATCCCATCTCTGTAATTCTACACGGCGGTCCCGGCAATCTGCCTCCGCCTCCATTTTTATTTGTACCGCTTCTTCTTTTGCTTTTAATAATATTTCTTTACATTCATCTCTCGCTTGAGTTAGTAACTTATCGGCTTCCACCTCGGCCATACGAGCCTTACGAACAACACTCAATTTTCTGATTAGATATCCAGCTATGCCTCCGACGACAAGCCCAATGATGAGCCAAAATAATATATCTCCAAATACCACATTGTCACCTCTTTATAAATCATTAATAAATAACCCTAACGAGTTAACCTGAATCAGGATTACTACTTTAGCCAATAGTACCTTTCCCGCAATTTTGTGTCAAGAAATACCCCAGAAAATAATCACTGGTAATCCACCCCTCTCGTGTCAACTCAAATAAAAATGTTACCGGAAGAGAGCCATCCCCAGAGGGACTGCTCTCTGGCAACAAAAGTATGACAAGCGTACCAGTGTCGAGAGAGCTTACTCCGAAGAGAAGGGCAGTCACAAGTTATCCGATCCCCGAGTGAGGGGATTATCTAAGGTCAAGATCCATGTTTATCTAGCTCTGTGTGCTCAGATAATGAAGCACATCGGAGTTGCCGTAACCAAAGGATGGGTTAGACCGGAACCGGTAGCTTGTCCCATCAGAGCTTGAGCGAACCTTAAAAAGATAATTCGGTTCTCTCCTGCTATTAGCGGGATCAGGTGGCTTTGTCTTAATGGGCTGATTATGCTGTTGTTAAAGTGCAATATCCTGCTAAGTTCGCGTCCTCCTGCCACCGTCTTGTCCCATCCAAAAATCTCCTCGACACGCTTGCGTATCCGTTGGCTCACCTGGTATCCGGAATGTCGAGTAGTACGTCCGTCCACAATCGAAGTCTCGCGGCGGGCTACGTGTGGTGTGACTGCCATCGAGCGGCAACTTTTAACGAAATCCTTTGTGTCGTAGTTCTTATCTCCGCCTACGGTGATCCGTCGCTTCCCCGGTACTTTCCTCAGCATCTCAAACGTAGCGTCCCATCTACAGTGAAGTGGTCTTCTGATAACAGCTCGCGGCCTCTGGCCTCAGCAAGCACCGCCCCAAGAAACTCCCTAGCTATATCGTGCTCCAGCAGTCTCTCTTTGTTCTTGGAGAACACCGAGTTATCAAAGGCCGGGTCGATGATGTTCATGTCCATAAACCACTTGAATAACAGGTCATACTGAAGCCGCTCACAGAACTGGCGCTCGCTGCGCACCGAGTAAAGCGCCATCAGCAGACATGCTTTCAAAAGGTGCTCCGGCGGTATCGATGGACGCCCAGTCTCGGCGTACATGCGCGTAAATGTGGGTGAAAGCTCGGCTAGCGCCTTGTCCACCATCGGCTTGATCTTCCGAATCGGGTGGTCCTCAGGAACCAGGTCATTAGCTGTCACCAGACTCAACATCGTTGTTTAACTGTCCGCTTTCCCTCTCATTGTGGCCTCCGATAATTTCGTTGGACTTAATCTACCACAATTACCGCACGAAGTCAGCTATTTTAAGGAACTTTTTCAACACCCTGTTAGTTACCGGTGATCAGGAGTTTCACAAATTTTAGCCGGACTGTAACTTGCAGATAGAATGGCTGGTCAACCAATAATTTGTTCTGACCCCAGTAGTGGAAAAACTGGAGCCTCAGTTGTATTATCAAAGGGGAGGAACGTCATGTGTTCTTTCGCTTAAGTGATTAAATTTTTAACGTGAGGAATTGTCTTCCCCGCTACGGATAAATATAAAATACTTTTACAGGAGTCTTCAATGGAAGAGTTTTTTCAGAACTGGAAACCGGTTATCTATAATATTGGTATTATTGCTGGTGCTGTCATTACCGGCATCATAGTGCATTTTATCATCTTCCGCATTCTTGGTCGATTACACCGGAAGACATCAACTGTGTTTGATGATTCTTTGATAAAGCATATCCGAAGGCCATCAAAATATCTTTTAATACTACTGGCTCTTAATATTGTGATACCCTTCGTAGAGTTACCCCCAAGTCTTAATCTTATTTTTAATGATGTTTTTCGCTCTCTTTTTATTATATCGGTATCATGGCTCATAATCCGTTTTCTCCTGGTGGGCGAGGATGTAATGCTCAGCCATTATGATATCAAGACCAAAGATAATCTGCGGGCGAGAAGATTATATACCCAGACACAAACAATCCGGAAAATAATAACTGTCGTTATAATAATAGTAACAGTGGCATTGGTATTAATGGGTTTCGATAAGTTTCGTCAGCTCGGTACAGGGATACTGGCTTCAGCAGGTATCGCCAGTATAATAATCGGACTGTCGACCCAGAAGATGCTTTCCAATTTTATCGCCGGTATTCAAATAGCATTTACACAACCCATTCGTCTGGACGACGTCGTCATCGTGGAAAATGAATGGGGCTGGATAGAAGAGATATCATTAACCTATGTTGTTGTCCGAATATGGGATTTGCGGCGTCTGATCTTGCCCATAAGCTATTTTATTGAAAAACCTTTTCAGAACTGGACAAGGACATCTGCCGACCTTCTTGGCACAGTTTTTCTCTATACTGATTACACTATACCGGTTCAAGAATTAAGAGCAGAACTCCAGCGTATTCTGGAAAGCTCGGATAAATGGGATGGGAAAGTATGTGGATTACAGGTAACAAATACCACCGAACGCACCATGGAATTGAGAGCGCTAATGAGTACGGCAGATTCATCCTTAGGATGGGACCTGCGCTGTGAAGTCAGGGAAAAACTTATTGACTTTATCCGGGAAAAATATCCCGGTGCCTTACCGAAGACACGGGCGGAATTGCATAAGATAGACGATATTTAATTATTATCGTTTGAATGTTTAATTCAGATTGACTATAAATAAACTGATAATACCCAACAAGCCAGTGATCTCGTTCAGATAGACAACTGACACTATAATAGTGTCATGAAAATAAGATATAACATCGTTAAAGGAAGCTATCAATTAAGCAGATTAGCAATTGATCTGTCTAAAGAAGCGCAAGTCAGACTGAGCTGGTTTGATTCCTACCGGAATCATCAGTATAACGCCCGCTTAACTTGCCGACACTTCGGGATATCGCCGCAGACCTTTTATCGCTGGCAGAAACGTTATGATCTTCATCATCGCAAAACTCTGGAAACCCGTTCCCGCCGTCCAAAGAGAGTGCGCCAACCAACCTATACTCTGGCACAGATTGAAGCCGTACGTAAGGTACGAGAATGTTATCCCCACAGAGGCAAAGACAAACTGGCGGTAGTGCTACGGGCAGCAGGATATGAATTGTCCGTTTCTCTGGCAGGACGCATCATCCCTTATCTCAAGAAACGTAATGTCTTACGGGAATCCATAAGACATAAGGTATCCTCACGCAAATACGGAAGACCGGGACATTATGCCGTTCGTAAACCGCAAGAATACCAGGCGAAACTGCCGGCAGAATTAGTGCAACTGGATACTATGGATATCCCGCCCCTTACCCGGTATCGTCTTGAAACACTTCTCTTCTTACGATGTCGTCTCCCGTTGGAATGTCCTCGCTATTTACCATCAAGCTCCCGCGGAGAATGCCGCTCTCTTCTGGGATGATATCCCAAAACGTACTCCCCATATCATCAAATCCATACAGAGCGACGGCGGTAGTGAATTTCAATTCGGTATTCGAAGAGGAATGCCAAAAACGAAAGAGCAAACTCTTCGTTTTACCACTCCGATCACCCCAACTGAACGGAGTAGTGGAAAGAGCCAATCGTACCCATGCCGAGGAGTTCTATGAAGTCATTGATAGTACCTTTGACCTTGCAAATATCAGACCTGAACTCTTACAATGGGAACAGGTAAGTAATACTATCCGTCTCAACCAGGACTTGCGTTATCTCACCCCGCAACAGAATCTGGAGAAATATTATAAGAAGGTAATGTGTCACTAATGTACTGAACGAGTACATTTACGGACCGGGTTTTCGCAGGCAATCCGGCGGCAGTTTGCCTGCTGGATAAGTGGATTCCCGATGCCCTCATGCAAAGCATTGCCACCGAAAATAATCTTTCGGAAACGGCTTTCGTCGTACCGGCAGGACCGCACTTTGAAATACGCTGGTTTACTCCCCAAGCGGAGATTGATCTGTGTGGTCACGCGACACTGGCATCAGGTCATGTCCTTTTTCAGCATAAAAAATTCAGCGGTTCCAGCATCGAATTCTATTCTAAGAGCGGATTACTCACGGTGGAAAGGAATGGAGATATCCTCGTTCTCGATTTCCCCTCCCGCCCACCCGTACCCTGCACCATACCCCCAGGATTGGGGCAAGCTTTAGGACAGCATCCGCTGGCAGTACTTACCGCGCGAGATTATCTCGTCGTCTTTCCCTCTGAAGAAATAGTGCGGAAACTCCAACCGGATATCGCTTTGCTCAACCAACTGGAGAAAGCTGTTATTGTAACTGCCTGGGGGAAGGAAGTTGATTTTGTTTCCCGCTTCTTTGCTCCGATATACGGCATACCGGAAGACCCCGTAACCGGTTCTTCTCACTGTACTCTTATCCCCTACTGGTCGAAGCAGTTGTCGAAGGATATTCTGGTTGCACTCCAGGTCTCGGCAAGAGGGGGAAAGCTCTACTGCCAAAACTGCGGCGACCGGGTGAAAATCGGCGGACATGCTGCCACTTATCTGCAGAGCTACCTGTCAAATTATTAACTATTTTCCCGGCGGAATTTATTTTCGTTTTCTTTAATTTACTTATCCCACAGCGATAACAAATGCGCTATTTTATCAATAAAAGCAGAACAGAACAAAACGTCGAGCGATGCTAACTCTCATTTGCCTCCGATAACAGGACGTGATATATTAGAGGACAAATATCGTCAGGAGGTTACGGATGGTCCGCATTCCTTATGTTGAAAAAGAGAACGCTGCTCCGGAAGTGGCTGAGCTTTATGCTAAGATGGAGAGCCGGGGATTCCCCATACAGAATCTCTGGAAGATGGCCGCTCATTGTCCCGCTGCGCTGGGACATATGATCAGATTGGGTGATGCTGTGCTGTTGAAGACCAGACTGAACCCGACTCTGCGCGAAATAGCCATTCTCCGCTCCGCTGTGATTCTTGATTGCGCATATGAGACCAAGGCGCACACCGGGATGGGCAAACAGGCGGGAGTGACTGATGAGCAAATCCAGGCTGTAAAGGACTGGAAAATATCCCGAGCTTTTAACAAGACGGAACAGGCAGTATTACGTTTCACCGATGAAATCACCAGAGAAGCTAAGGTTTCTGACGAGACCTTTACCAACCTGCAACAGTATCTCGATGCTGATATGATGGTAGAACTGGCGATTACCATTGGCTTCTACGGCATGCTTGCCCGCGTTCTCCTGCCCTTCCAGGTAGACCTGCAGGAGATATCTCAGTCAACCGGGCAGAATTTACTCAATCGCTCTCGCGGTCAGTAAAAACTATAAATTAGCGGAAGCCAAGTTGACCCGAACAACTTATTACGTTAACTATGCTCTGTTAGCAATTTGTTAGCAAAATCTATCTGGACATTACACCTTATTAGTGTTCAGTTTCATCGTCAGCCCTACGAATAAATTCTACTAAGGAAACTCTGAAAAAGTCTCCGGATATGAGATAATAGTGATATCGAATATCATAGGAGCAAAATATGAGAACATTATCCTTTGCCAGCTTAGTCTATGAACAGAAGAAAAAGAAAACCCGACGGGAACAATTTCTGGAAGAGATGGACGAGGTTATTCCCTGGGAAGCTATGGTGAAAATCATCCGTCCATATTATCCAAAAGCAGGCAACGGACGTCAACCAATGCGGTTGGAGATGATGCTGAGGATATACTTCCTGCAGCAATGGTATGGTCTGTCAGACCCTGCGATGGAAGATGCGCTCTACGATATAGAAGCGATAAGGCGATTTGCGGGAATTGATCTTCAAACGGATGCGGTGCCTGACGAAACGACGATATTGCACTTTCAACACCTTTTGGAGAAGTACAAACTGACGGAGAAGTTGTTTGAGCAGTCGCGGCGATATCTCATAGACAAGGGATTGATGGTAAGAGAGGGAACGATAGTTGATGCCACGATACTGAATGCGCCCTCAGCGACGAAAAACAAGGGAAATGCTCGTGATAAGGAGATGAAGCAGACCAAGAAAGGGGAGCTAATAGTTCCTTGAAAACCTGCACTACCTCTGCTACACTGATTTCTACTTTCATAGGCGCTTCTCCTTTCTTATTGTTTTATTTCTTTCAATAAAACCTTGTAAAGGAAAGCGCCCTATTTTCAATCCCCCGCAATTTCACACAAAAAATTTTACACTACCGGCAATAGGGGATATGTTTTTTTTGCAGTGACACCAGGTCATGGGATGCAAATGCTCTGGGTAGAGAATCCGGCAGTAGTGGCCGACAAGAACGGCTTCTTAAAGAGTGGTTGGGTCGTCGCTTCTATTGGTGATGTACTCAATACAATTGTCGGATTGTCAAAGAAGATAAACTCCAGCGACTGGCGGGAGGCGGTAGCTTGGATTGCGACATATGGAGACTGTCGTTTCTCGTAATTTCGACGTCGAAACATAGGACAGTAACCATTTGAATTCGGTGTCCTATATTCTATCGGAGACAATGGATATAGTCTCTTTTAGCTACGAAATAGCATCAACACTGATTTCAACCAGCCCTTTTATGGTGGAGACGGGGGAGAGTAGATCTCTCTCTAAAATAAATTCTTCTCATGTTAGTGAATTAGTAAACATGAGTGGTGCATCGAATGTAATTCCTTCTTTTGTTTGATCCAGCTTTGTCATAATACAATTAATTACGAATCAGTCTAACATGTTCGTGTATTTTGCCCTTATGTTAGATAAGATGCCGTGTAACATGTAAAGTGTTGCTAATCTGTCAAACAGGGACAAAACAGGGACGAGTTCCGTGTCGTTCTTGATAAGCAAATTAAAAGGGAATATAATCGCCCCCAACCACAAAGTACTAAGAATTGCCAACCGCTGGTTCCCTAAGCTAAAAGGAGGATGATATGTCGATTGATAACCTGTCTATTGTGCAGAAGATTCTAGATAATGAGAACCTTTTGGCTCAGCGTGCCGACCAGAAAGCAATATCTTTATTGTCAATCCTGGGAGTATTCATGGTGTTCTTTATTATTAATTATCGCGTTATCCCGGTAAACATATTTACTATAATATTAATTGTTTTATATTTTTTAGGGGCTATCTTGTCTATTATTAACCTTCTGATGGCTATCCGTCCCCGGGTACGGGTAGAAATCAGCGACATGAAAGTAAGAAATAATATGCCCGCTCATGATCCCGCCTTTTTTGGTGGTATTTGTAATTATCCCCATGCCTCTGCTTATAAAGAGGCTCTAAATCAGGTGATTGGAGACGAAGCCACTATCATGGATATTTACATCCGTCAAATTTATACTGTAGCCCAGATTAATGCATCAAAATATATGCATGTCCAGCGTGGTGTATTACTGGTAGTGACCACATTATCCATTGAATTCGCTCTTATCGTTTATCTCTTTATATCATTTTGGGGAGCAGGGAAAATACAATAATTTCTTAAAGATTTAAATGCAAAAGTATTACTGTAGTAATATTCCAGATCAATTGTTATCTTTTATTTTTATTACTCTGTAGACAGTAACCGGTGCTGTTTTCCCTTTGAACGTCTGCGGTTCCATGATTTCACTCTCAATATATTCCTTTGTTTGCGCATATGTTTCCGGACCAATCCATACTTCACCACCCGGCGTGACACTGCAAATACGAGAGGACAGATTAACAGTATCTCCGATAACAGTATATTCTACCCGTCCGGCAGAACCGACGTTGCCGGCTAAAGCTTTCCCGGTGTTGATACCGATACCAAACTGAACAATAATACCCCCCGGTTTGTCTTGCTGTAATTTTTTCAGTTTCTCCTGCGCTTCCAGGGCTGTTTTTACCGCCAGCAAAGCGTGTTTTTGTTGAGAGTAAGGGGCATTCCAGAGCGCCATAACATTGTCCCCGGCAAATTTATTGATGATACCGCTATTTTCCATGGTGGTATCTATCACCGCTCCGAGATAAGTATTTAACATTTGCACCACTTCTGCAGGGGAGAGGCGTTCACTGATACGGGTAAAATTACGCATATCCGCAAAGAGAATAGTGACCTCTCTTTCTTCACCACCCAGGTCCAGTTTCCCGCAATTTGCCAGACTGATTATGCTTTCCGAAATCTGGGGCGAAACATACCTCCCGAAGAGTCCTTTTACAAACTGTTTATCTGATTGTTCCGTTATCAGCATATAAATAACGTTACCAATGTACAGTACCAATAATAACAATAACGGATAAAGAATATTCATGATATACCCTTTACCGGCCATAACCGTACCCGCAATTATGTAACAAAGAGATAAACCTATTACAATACCCGTTACCTTTACTATGTCCCTCCAGCTCCATGTTCCGCAGCGAGACCAAACAAGTGCCGTGATAAAAGTGAGGAGCAGCATTAACAATACTGTGATACTCATACCAACCGGTCTTAAGAAATTCTGTTGCAGAATAGTGTCCATGGCCGCCGCATGAATATAAATTCCCGGAACTTTAGCTGCCATATTGGGAATAGGCCAGACATCCAATTCTCCGGTAGCCGTCATACCAATTATCACTACTTTACCTTTAACCAGTGACGGATCAAAGTTTCCCCGGATGATATCTCCATAAGAAATATAAGGACGACTTACGTGCCCGGCACTAAAGTTAATCAACAGGGAATAATATTCTTCTACCGGAACATTACGGGCAATCAAATAGAGAGAACCCTCTGTCAGTGCATATTGCTCCGGTAAAGGCATGCGGAATAAAGAATGAAGTACTGCGAGAGTAAGTGAGGGGTGGATTTGCCCTGCGTAATCTTCTACTACTAACGGTAAATGACGTACCTTACCATCAGAATCAGGAATTACATTAGCATGTCCTGTATTCAGAGAAGCTTCTTCTAACAGTTCCGCCGGTAATAAAAAATTAGTGTAAGTAATCATATTTTCCGCTGGGATACTCCCCGTCCCGGTTTCTGCCAGAACAACATTACCGGCATTAAGCATGGCAGCAGCCATACTCTCATCATCAGGAGAACTATCGGTAAAAAGAACATCAAATCCAATCACCCTTGCTCCCGCCTGACTGAGGTTATTTACTGCTTCTGCATGCAGTGAGCGCGGCCACTCCGACCATCTGCCATAAGTCTCCAGAGTATCATCATCGATACCGGCAATAATGATGTTGGGAGATAGCGAACCGGAAGGATAAAACTGGTCTGATGTCCATAAATTAATGTTATGTAGCGGTTGCACCAGAGCCAGAATGAGAACAGAGATGCATCCTGTTATAGCAATTGCCAGGGCATGAAACAGACGCTTATGCTGCCGCCGATTTTTCAGAACTTTATGTAAAAATGCCATAATTTAAATTATGCTCGACCTTAACTTTATTTAATCAAGAGCTTGCCATTCGTAAGCTCCTATGTCAGTAACCCCATTATAAGGACGAACCTGTCCCACAATATCAAAAAGTGGCGCATTTACATTGGTACCGCTGTCAATACAGGGAGAACTTTGTGTCAGATTAAAATTGTTGAATTCCGGATAGACGAATAGTGGGTCAGCACTGATATTATCCTCGCCGTCATAACCATTCTCAATATCGGAATAGGTGACTGTGATAGTGTTTTCATCATCTGTGACAATGTCGTACGGTGTATTATTATCCCAAATAATGGTGTTTGTTATCGTTATTGCCGTGGCACTATTGTTTAAAGTACCACCTAACTCGCTCATATTATTGGAGAACGTGCAGTTGGTTAGCACAAGAGCATTAGAAACAGTAGCAATTGCCGCGCCCGCAGAATAAGCACTGTTACCCGTAAACAGGCAGTTGGTGAAGACAACATCTGATGCATCATCGTACACTGCACCGCCTTCAGTACCAGAAAAGTTACTGATAAATATGCAGTTGGTGAAGATAGCATCCGATATTTCATTATAGACCGCACCGCCGCAGTTCAGAGGAATAGAACTAGTGGACATATTACTGGAAAATATACAGTCGGAGACTAACAATGCAGACTGGTAATTATAGAGCGCGCCACCGGAAAGAGCAGCATTTCCAAAGAAGGCGCAGTGTCCGATAACAAGCGTGGAATTCTCACAATAAATCCCTCCACCCAGACCATCTATATCTTCTCCGGAGGCATTTCCTCCCGTAATACTGAATCCATCCAGTACACCACTAACACCGGAACTATAGATTACGTGGTAACAATTAGCAATATCAATCTGGCCGCTGAGAACAGTGATATTCGTCTGCCAATCCCGCCCTGCGAGGGAAGCTTCTGTACCGTCAAAATCACCATAAAGAGAAACACCATCTTTTAATGGGAAAGACACTGTACCACCAATTTCTACAGAGGGATAATATGTTCCGGACGCCACCCATATCTGGTCACCGCTGCCACTAAGATCCAGGGCACTCTGCAAACTATTAAATGCATCTACCCAGGAAGAACCATCATTAATCCCCTGAGCATTGGTATTAACAAAAATCACTCTGGTAAACATAACCACATTATCACTGCTGCTGGAAGCAGCATTAGTATTACCAGCAGCATCCGAAGCGACACCGGCACCAATAGTCGCCATTACTGTGCCGCTGGCGGTCATACCGCTAACTGCAATATTATAAGTTGTCCCCGTCCCACCACTTCCACCGTCGTTGCCCCTGCCGTACCGCTGAGAGTAACATCTTCTGACGTAAAACCGGTCACCGCTTTACTAAAGACAGCGGTAAAATTAACCGATGTATTTGTCGTAGGATCAACCTGGTTTATCCCCTGATTAATAGTAACGGTGGGAATTAAGGTATCTTTAACAGCCGTGGTACTACCTGCTTCACTGATATTGCCAGCGGCATCAGTAAGAATAAGGGAAACTGTTAATTTACCGTCTGCAAGACTACTGACATTTATATTACTAATGCTAAAAATTCCGGAACCATCCACGATAGCAGAACCGGTAACAGCAACACCCCCGGCAATATCACTGATACTGTAATTTATAGTAGCCCCTGCCTCTCCTGAACCAGATAATATCACACCAGCCTGATTACCATAATTAACGGGATCCGTAAGATAAATTGAGTAGGGCGCGCCCGGGACCGTAGTATCCAGAATAATACTATGCGTATAATTAATTGACCAGTTACCATATGAATCCTGATACTGCACGGCAACTGTCTTGCTACCATCCCCGGAAGGAAGTGGCCAGATAATATCGGCGCTATAACTGGTATGACTACTACTGAAGCTTGTAGTTGATGACTCTGAGGCATCCGTACCATTAGCTACCCGGTATCCCGTCACTCCACTTGAGTCTGATGCATACAAGTTTAAACTAACATCCAGATTGTTAGTATGAGAGACACCACTATTAATATTTAATGAACCGGAGGGTCCCGTAACATCAGCAGGGGAATAATAAACCACTACCGGCTCCGGTGTAGGGCTGGGCGTTGGTTCCGGAGTTGGAGTTGGCGTGGGCTCCGGGGTTGGTTCCGGCGTCGGAGTGGGTGTGGGCTCCGGGGTTGGAGTTGGTGTCGGCGGTGGAGCCGGTTCCGGTTCGCTGGGTGGTTCACTCGGCGCAATAAAACTTTGCATCCCTGGCGGTACATAAACTGCTATACCCTGCGCAATCGCCACTATTGTGCCTTCCCTGTTTATCACTGTAACCAGGCCGCTGGCCGCGATTATTAAATTCAAAATACTACCCCTGACTGCTGCTACACCATCAGGGGTTTCAATCTCATAGCGTGACGATGAATCAACAAGTTTTTTAACATTGCTGACAGTTTCACCAATACTCTGCTTTAAAAGAATAGTGGTGGAACCCGTATCCGAAATACTCAATTCAGATACATCAATTTGTGTATTTGCCATTAATTCTATGGTGCTGCCATCAAAAAAAGTAATAATGGCACGGGAACCATCACCCGCTTTAATTTTATCCCGGGGAATTATCGTAGTACCAACCTGAGCTTCTACCCAGGCACTGGAGCCCGACTTCAGAACAAATACGCTCCCTTCACTGATAGAAAGCATGGTTAGAGGAGTAGCGTCGATTATTTGTGCTGGTGTAGCAGTGGGTGCAGTTGTTTTTGCAGGCACTGGCGAAGAAGTTGCCGCTGCTGTTTTTGTTGGTGATGCCGTAGCAGCAGATGAAGACCCGGATGTGGTGTCCGACGGCACTACTGTAGAGGAATCTACCGGAAATGGTGTTGTCTTTTGCTGCTGATTACAACCAGTCAGTAAAGTACCTGCCAGTAGAATAACAATCAGAATTATAATCAGTAGCTGGTGTAAATATTGTTTTGGGGACATTTTAATTCCTGCTTATCATAAAAATCTTAATATGAATAATTTTTCTTATATCTTATATATAGAACTACCGGTAAATCTCAGCAAAACACATTTATTTCCCGGTAATAATACATCTTTTCTGCTATAACTTCATCAGAAAATATGGCATCTGCTTTTCTGATTATTAACTTACTATAATACGTTCCCCCGGTATAGAACCTGTGTCCCAATTTATTTATATAAATAATTTTTGGTCTTCCGTGACGATATTAATAACCGTTCCCAGTTCCCTGGCTACCATTTCCAATTCTTTTCTAATGGCTTTTTCATATCGAGGATACAAGTGTACTACGGCAATTTGCGGTAAATAGCCCTTCACCTTATGAAATTCCATTAATTCTATCTTTAACAGACCGGGACACAGGTGTTCCGCCTCCAGGGCAGTTTTACCAAGCTTATCGGGATAAGTAGTATCGATAATTAATAATTGGGGTGCAATATTCTCCCATATTGCTGTCAACCCGGGACCAGTATCACCGGTATAAAATACGCACTTTCCTTCCTTACTTATTACAAAGCCGGTGGCAGGCAGAGGATGATTTACGGGGACAGGCATTACAATATAACCATTTACTTCTACACTTTTAAATAGTTTTATCGAAATTAATTGCAGAGCCTTATTTTTCAAAAAAGCAACTTTTTCAGAGAATGCCGGATATATTTTACCGTCTATGAGATGTGATTTTAGCATATCAAGGGTCTCTGCCAAAGCAAAAACAGGGGTGGTTCGACTCGAATTATTGAAGGCATAAGTCGGCATACCGCAGAGATGGTCATAATGTCCGTGTGATAAAAATATAGCTTTAATCTTTTTCTGCTCTGTAAAAGAGAGCCCGGTAGTAATACTACCAGCATCCAAAACTATAATATTATCAATTAAAACCGATACCAGTCTTGCACTATCAGACTCGGAGTTATGCGTTCCTAAAAATCTAATTTCCAATTCTTAACATCCTGTAAATAATTATTAATCCCTCTTTAACAAAAACCGTCTTTAATACACCGATACTTTCATATTTTGGGTCATATCTACGAAGAAAACGTAAATTTATACCGCTAATCTCAAGTCAATATATTTACTATTAAAATAATTGTCAAGGAATAATAATAGTACTTTTGTTCAAACACAGTTGAAAGATTAAACCCGCCACTATGAGCGACGGGATTCCCCAATTCACACTGATAATCTTATTTCTCCCAATGTCTTGATGAAATATTTACAGCAGGAATATAATAACGTCCAGCATACCACCAATTCCGCCAGGAAAAAACTACAGTCTCAGAAGTGGACTGATTAGAGACGGATTATTGGTATATAATAAGCATTAAGAAGAATATTTGAGGACACAACAAATGTACCGCAAGTTTATAAAGCCTGGAATAATAGTAGCGATAGTATTAATCGTGGGAACAATTGGATACTGGTTTATCGGAGACAAACAATATTCTTTTCTTGATGCTTTCTATATGACCTTTATTACTATCGCCACGATAGGATATGGCGAAATTATCGATCTCAGCGGTAATCCCTGGGGCAGAGTATTTACTATGATTATCACCGTCTGCGGACTGGGAACAATATTATATGTTATCACTAATTTGACTGCCCTCATTGTAGAGGGAGACCTCAGGCAATCTTTCAGGAGAAGAAAAATGGAAAAAATGATCAGCAATTACGAGAACCATTTCATCGTGTGCGGTATTGGTGAAGCGGGATTTCATATCGTAAACGAGCTTTATGCCACAAAGAGGCTATATGTTGCCGTTGATACAAGCAGGAATCACCTGGAAAGCAGCCTGGAGACATTTAAGGATGAAGTATTCATACAGGGAGATGCTACCGACAGCGAAGTATTAATAAAATCCGGAATTATGAAGGCCAGAGGATTATTTGCCGTAACCGCGGACGATAATCAGAATCTGGTGATAATTATTACAGCAAAACAACTTAATCCCTCTTTAAGAATAGTAGCACGATGTAATCAAATCAAAAACAGCGATAAGATGAGAAGAGTCGGTGCTAATTCCGTAATTTCTCCCAGTTTTATCGGTGGACTAAGAATGGCTTCAGAAATGATTCGGCCGGTGACCGTTTCATTTCTGGATATAATGCTACGGGATAAAGAGAAAGGGTTGCGCGTTGAAGAGATTTCCGTACCAGACTCATTTGTGGGGAAGGCTATATCTACTTTAAACATGAAGAAATACTCTCATTCTTTGTTACTCGCGATAAAGATTAAGGATAAGGACGGCTGGATCTACAATCCAGCCGGTGACTATCTCATTCAACCCGGAAACACTCTTATTTTTATGACTAATCCGGAAGAGCGCTATAAGCTGGAAGATATTTTTAATAGCTGATAATTTTTCCCTGTTAATCAATTCGAGATAGGGTAAGGTCAATATTAAAGAAACAAAATCAATCGTGGCAATAAAACCTAAACCGCCCTTTGCTCCCATCTTTCAGGTGGCAATAATGCGTGAGAGAGCTGGTATCAAATTAGTGAATGAGCCTCAGGAAATTACCCCTGAGGCTCAGAATTGTTTCTGGTGGAGACGGGGGAGAATTGAACTCTACCTGAAACAATCTGAAGTCATCCGTTATAATTAAATGAGCTTATAAGAAGTTGTGGAAATTGATGACGCATTGATAAAGAAAGGCGTATCCTTCCAGTAAGAGAAAAATCCATATAAAGAATGGCGGGATAACGCCCTTTACCTGGTATTCAAGATCATACAGCGGCTAAGCCGGAACTGGAGAACTCTCAATGGTGGTGCCAATTTGATGACCCTGGTACTGGAGGGACGGGAGTTTAAAGATGGCATCCTGCAGCGAGAAAAGGTAGCCGAGCTGGCAGGGGTAAGGAGTTAATGATCAACGGTGCTGGAAGGAATTTCCACAACATTTGACAAGAGCTCTACGATTGACCATATGATATTCTTATGTTAGTATAGAAATAAATATTATGTATGATTTGGTTAGTACCTATGTATGTTAAGCTCTTGTGGTGCGTAAAAAAATGGTTAGAGTAGCTGTAGATACTATGGGAGGTGATTTTGCTCCTGCAGAGATTATTAAAGGGGCGATACAGGCGGCGGGAGAAGGTATCGAAACTATTCTTGTTGGGCCTGAGACTCTTATACGGCAGGAGCTAAAATATTATGATATCACTAATTTATCATTACAGATAGTAAGTGCAAATGAAGTAATCCACAATAATGAATCACCAATAGTAGCGTTGCGCCAAAAACCCGAATCATCGGTGGCAGTTGCGGTAAATCTTGTTAAAAATGGCATTGCTGATGCAATGGTAAGTATGGGATCTACTGGTGCTGTGATGGCATGTGCTAAAGAAGTACTGGGTGTATTAAAAGGAATGCGGCGTCCTGTAATGGGAGGGGTACTTTTTGGCTTTGCTCCTCATACCCTGGTGTTCGATATGGGTGCTAATGTGGATTGCAAGCCGCAACAGTTATTAGGATTTGGCGCTTTGGGTTGTGCCGTGATGAAGACAATGCATGGTATTAGTAATCCTACCGTAGGAATACTCAGTAATGGTGTAGAAGAGGGAAAAGGCAACAGATTAGTAAAAGAGACGTACCCGCTTCTGAAAAATTCTGGCATGAATTTTATTGGTAATATAGAAGCCAGTGATATTCCTGCCGGCAGAGTAAATGTTGTGGTTTGTGACGGATTTACCGGGAATGTTCTTATTAAGATTGTAGAAAGTATGGGTTGGATAATTGCTGAGCAGATAAGAAAAAGATTAGATGGTAAAATTGCCGAAGCGGAGATTCGCACTATAGAATCAGAATTGATTGCAGCGACTGATGTAACAAATTGTAAAGGAGGAGGGATGCTTTATGGAGTTGATGGGGTTATAGTGAAAGGTCATGGGCGCTATAAAGCACGGGAAGTAAATAATGCAATACACTATGCTGATATGTTAATTCAGAAAAATTTGTTACAGACAATAAAATTTGAATTGTCGAAATATGCTTCTGAGGTAGCAGATGTTATCCCGACGCAGTAACTCTTTTTAATAATATATTAAGTTCCATCCTAACTATCAGTTATTGATATAATAATGATAAATGAGAGGTGCACTAATGGCAATGGTACAAGAACTTGACGGACAATATCTAAGAACAGCTTTTGTGCAGGCCAAAACATATATTGAGGAGCATGTTGCTGAGTTAAATGCCCTTAATGTATATCCTGTGCCCGATGGTGATACCGGTATTAATATGTTGTGTACTATGCGTGCAGCAGTTGAAGCTCTGGATGGAGTAACCAGCACGTCGGCTAGCGTCATTTCTGCGAAAGCAGCAAGAGGAGCTCTTTTAGGAGCGAGGGGAAATTCCGGTGTTATTCTGTCCCAGATATTAATGGGAATCGCAAAAGGAATGGAAAAGAAAGATAGATTTTCTCCTCTGGATTTTGCCAATTCCCTCCGTATTGCAACTGAAATGGCTTATAGAACGGTTACAAATCCCGTAGAAGGAACAATTCTTACAGTTATTAATGAAGTGGCGAAAGTAGCATCTCAGGTAGCAGCACGAGGACTTAGTTTTGGTAGAGTTGTCGCTGCAATAATTATTCGTGCAGAAAAGATAGTCGAAAAGACCCCGGAAATGTTGCCTGTATTAAAGGATGCAGGAGTTGTCGATGCTGGAGCAAAAGGATTGTTGTATATACTGCATGGCATGAGATGCTTTAGTGGTAATGAGTCTGACAAAAGTAAGAAATTAGATATGTCACAGCAGTCTAAAATTGTTTCGCCGGAAAATGGTTATGGTTTTGATGTTCAATTTCTGATTGAAGGTAGAAATATGCCGATTAGCGAAATGCGGGATAGAATTACAAATATGGGGGAATCGGTTTTAGTTGTAGGAGATGAAAATCTTGTCAGGGTACATATCCATACTTATAAACCGGATATCGTACTGGAATATGCTCGTGGTTTGGGTAAACTGAAAGATATTATTGTAGATAATATGGATGAACAGGTTAATAAAAGGCAAGAAATGAGGCATGAAAGATAGGGTTTGGTAATTAGAGAAAAGGGAAGAGTAGTTATTACAGGTATGGGGTGTATCACACCCATTGGTTTAAATATTGGAGATTTCTGGAAGGGATTATCCAGTGGAAAATCAGGTATTAAACCTATTACCAGTTTTGATGTGGAAAATTTGCCGGTTAAAGTGGCTGCTGAGGTACAGGATTTCGTAGCGGATAATTATATTGATGCCAAAGTGGTTCGTCGTACGGGAAGATTTGTACATTTTGGTATTATTTCGGCATTAGAAGCGATAAATTCTTCGGGTTTAGACTTATCCCGGGAGGATTTACAGCGTATTGGTGTGGTAATGGGAACAATAGGAGATTTCTATCAGGCAATACCGCAAATGGATATACTTCGTGCCAGAGGTTATCGCCTGGTAGACCCATGTCTTACCACGAAAATATCCGGGCATTCCGTAGCGAGCCAAATAGGATTTTATCTGGGTGTAAAAGGACCAAATACAACGGTTAATAGCGCTTGTGCCAGTGGCTCTGACTCACTGGGAACAGCAATGTTGCATTTACGTTCCGAAAATGCAGATGTAATGCTGGCGGGTGGTACCGAGAGTCTTATTAATCCTTTGATGGATGCCATGTTGGGGCGTATTGGAGCACTTTCTAAAGAGCCTGACCCCGGATGTGCCTGCCGGCCTTTTGATTTGAATCGTAACGGTTTTGTCACGGGGGAAGGGGCAGGAATAATGGTGCTGGAAACGTATGAACATGCTCGCAAAAGGGGTGCCCATATTCTCGCCGAGTTAGCTGGGGTGGGTTGGTCTTTTGATGCCTATAATGATTCCGCTCCGGATGCTGAAGGTCAGGCGCTGGCGATGAGGGCTGCTATTGCAGATGCTGGTATAAATACCGGTGATATCGATTACATTAATGCTCATGGAACGTCAACTAAGCTAAATGATGCTACTGAGACAAAGGCAATAAAAATAGTATTAGGAAATCGAGCATCAGAGATCCCGATTAGTTCCAATAAATCCATGACCGGACATATTATTGGTGCAGCAGGCACTATTGAGGCAATAGCTTCTGTTCTCACTATTAATGAGGGAGTAATACCACCTACAATCAATTATGAAATTCCAGACCCTGATTGCGATTTGGATTATGTGCCCAATGTCGCTCGGAAAGCGGAAATAAATGTTGTGCTCTCCAACTCTTTTGGTCTGGGAGGGCAGAACTGTTGTTTGGTTATCAGGCGTTTCGAAGAGTAGATTTACTAACCTTCTGTCAGTACTTCAAGTTGTTTTGCGATATCATCCGGTGCGATAAGGTGTATTTTATCAGAGCTACGCCACTTCAGTTCTATCTGATTGGCTTTTACTGTGCGTGGGCTGATAGTTAATCTAACAGGCATACCTAACAGGTCAGCATCATTGAATTTAATCCCTGCTGACTCCTGTCGGTCATCATATAGTACATCCAGACCGGCAACGATTAAGCGCTGATATAATTCTTCTGCGGCTTTCTGAACCTGCTGATCGGTTATAGTTAAAGCACACAGGTGAACTTGAAACGGAGCAATATTTATCGGCCAGATTATGCCTTTATCATCGTGGTTCTGTTCGATGATTGCTGCTAATAAACGACCTATGCCAATACCATAACATCCCATGAGTATTGGTTTACGCGTGCCATCTTTATCCAGATATTTTGCGTCAAGTTTTTCACTGAAAACAGTACCCAGTTTGAAGGTATGACCAACTTCGATACCTTTTTGAGACTGTAGCTTTTCACCGCATTTGGGACATTTATGACCTGCTTTGACAGCAGCAATATCCAAAATAGTATCGGCATGAAAGTCTCTGGGATAATTAACATTTTTAAAATGATATTCTGCTTTATTAGCACCGGCAATATAATTATTACCTGATGTTATGGAGTCATCGGAAATGACTTTAATTCCTGATATTCCTACAGGAGATATTGCCCCAACAATAAACCCTTGAGCTATTGTTTCTTCATCAGAAGCTAATCTTAAATTATGGCATTTCAGACTATTTTTAAGTTTTATCTCGTTAATATCAAGGTCGCCTCGTATAACTACAAGAATAATTTCGTCATCAGCAGAATAAACCAGTGTTTTTATTGTATGTTCTTTGCTAACTTTAAAGAAATCGGCAACTTCTTCAATAGTCTTTTTCCCAGGTGTAGCTATTTCTTGCAGTGGCAGAGTCTGCTCTTTACGTAATTTTAATTTTGTGCTTTCAGCTTTTTCTACATTGGCGGAATAGCCACATTCAGAACAGAAAATGATTTCATCCTCCCCTGTACTCAGAGGCAACATAAATTCATGTGAGTCCTTCCCGCCAATTGCGCCACTATCAGCTTCTACCATTGTTGTAGACAGACCACAGCACGCATAAATATGTTTATATGCTTGAACTAGAGAGTTATAACTCTTATCCAGAGATTCTTCATCTGCATCGAAGCTGTAAAGGTCCATCATATCGAATTCTCTCACACGTATCAGACCACCTCGCGGACGGGGTTCGTCACGGAATTTAGTTTGAATCTGGTAAAGGAGAAGAGGTAAGTCGCGATAGCTACGGACATTACTGGCTACAATAGTTGTGATTAATTCTTCATGTGTAGGTCCGAGACAAAATTCACGGTCACGGCGGTCTTTTAGAGTAAACAGATTATCACCGAATGCTGTATCACGTCCTGTCTTACGCCAAATTTCCATAGGTTGCAGAACGGACATACTAAGTTCTTGGCCGCCGATAATATCTAGCTCGTTCCGAATAACCTGGCATACCTTGTTTATTGCCCGCCATCCTAGTGGTAGATAAGCATATATGCCGGTAGCAACTTGATATATCATGCCTGTCTTGAGCATGAGTTGATGGCTTATGGTATCAGCTTCAGCAGGTACTTGTCGTGTTGTTTTTCCCAACATAGTGGATAAACGCATATTTTATGTCTCCTTAAATATTATACCGGAGCAGTGTTTTTGTATGATGATATTGGCGAATTATAGTATATGAGGTAAATCTCAGGCAAGAGAATCTATTTCATCAAATAATCCTTGTAAAATATCTTTCTCTTCTAATGTTTGAACAACCTTACCCTTCCTAAAAATAACCCCTTTCCCTTTACCGCAAGCTACCCCGACATCGGCTTCTTTTGCTTCTCCAGGACCATTAACAACACAGCCCATGACGGCTATTTTCAATGGTTTATGAATATTGTGCAGTTTGTCCTGTACTTTGTCTGTTAATTCCATTAAATTGACGTCACAACGTCCACAAGTAGGACAGCTGACCAGAGTAGGACCATATTCCCTTAAGTTGAGAGTTTTAAGTATCTCATAAGCTGTTATTACTTCTTCAACGGGAGAAGAAGTAAGGGAAACACGAATTGTATCTCCGATGCCATGCTGTAATAATATTCCGATACCAACGGCACTGCGAATTTTACCGGTGACCGATGGTCCTGCTTCGGTAATTCCTAAATGAAGCGGGTATGGTATTTTGTCGGCAATCAAATTGTATGCATCTATGGTTGTTTCTACATCAAAAGCTTTGAGTGAAACTTTAATCAAATTAAAATCAAGGTTCTCCAGAAGATGTACCTGTTCAAGTGCAATTATCACCATGCGCTGAGGAAGCGGTAATTTATTAGAGGAATCGAGTGGGATACTGCCAGCGTTAATCCCTATACGAATGGGAACATGGCGTTCTCTGGCTGATGTTACTATTGCCGTAATATGTTCTTTATTACTGATATTACCCGGGTTAAGACGTAATCCATCCGCACCATTAGTGAGTGATTCAAGAGCGAGACGGTAATCAAAGTGAATATCTGCGATAATGGGAATTTTTGTCTTCTTTTTAATTTTGTATAGCGCTTGTGCCGCTTCCATATCCGGAATCGCAATTCTGACTATTTCACAACCATATTCTTGCAGTTGACTGATTTGTTTTACTGTTGCTGTAATATTACGTGTATCAGTTTTAGTCATGGACTGTACGATAATTGGCGCATTACCACCAATGATAATATCACCAATACGAATAGGCTGGGAGATACGTCGTTTAATCATGATATGAACTAACCTCTGATGAGACGCAAAATATCGTTATACCAGACAAAGACTGTTAGAATTATTAGTAGAAATGTTCCTAAGGTGTAAATTAACTGCTCATATTTTATCGAAAGCCGTTTGCCCCGGCGTAGTATTTCAAGCAGGGCTAAAGCCATACCTGCTCCATCAAGCGGAGGGATGGGAATCAAGTTAAATAATGCCAATCCTAAACTGATGCTACCTGCCACGCTGACAACAGAAGATGCCCCATATTTAATCATTTCTCCGGTTACTTGTGCTGCTCCAATAGGACCCATTAAGTTATCCGCAGGATTTCGTATTAATGATGATATTAAGTTTCTCATTGTTGTTGGGATATGTATAATAATATCTGCCGATTCGGAAATAGCTTCCAGAAGACTCAGACGGTATGTAGTAGTATACTCCTTTAACCAGCCTAATGTTATGCCTAGTGGTCTTTCTCCTGTTGCTGGGACCAGATTAATAGTGATAATTTCATCGGCTCGTTGTAGCGTTATTTGTGTTTCTGTTCCAGTCCGGTCTTGTATTATTTTACTGACATCGGTTAATGCCTGGACATCTTGGCCATTTATACTCAGGATTACATCTCCTTCGCGGATATCGGCTTCTGCAGCGGGATAACCTGCTGATACTTGTGTCACCTTTACCCCTTCTCCTCCCGTAATAATAGAAGTTGGCATTGTTAGAGCGGTAGTGAAGAGAATAAAGGCTAATATGATATTGAATATCAAGCCTGCGGAGTTTTCTAATAATTTGAACCAGGGATTCTTAAAATACAGGTTCCGGGGGGTAAGTTCTTCTCGGTTGGGCATTCTAACGAAAGCTCCTACCGGTATCAGGTTGACTGAATATTTCGTTTCACCATGCTGGAACGCAAAAATTTTAGGTGGAAAACCCAGACCAAATTCATCTACTCTAACCCCGCCCAGTTTGGCAATAAGGAAGTGGCCGAATTCATGAAACAACAGCAGTGCTGATAAAATTGCAATAATGATAATAATATTAAGAATCATTTAGATCTTCCCCACTCTCTGGCATATGCTCTTGCTTCAATATCAGCAGCCAGAATATCTTCTATAGAGGTTCCTTTTATATTATGATGTTTTAAAGCATATTCTATTATTTTAGCAATATCCGTGAAATTAATCATGCCGGAAAGGAATAATTCTACTGCAACTTCATCGGCCGCTGATAGTACTGCAGGATAAGTGCCTCCCTTTTTACCAGCTTCAAGAGCAAGTTGCAGGCAGGGGAATTTATCCTTATTAACCGGATTAAAAGTTAATTGTGATGAGACCGTCCAATCTATCGACGGTAAATTCGCATGATGAGGACGTTCGGGATATAGTAGAGCATATTGTACTGGTAGTCTCATATCAGGGTAGCTTAATTGTGCCTTTGTGGAACCATCAGTAAATTCTATCATAGAATGTACAATACTTTGCGGATGAATAACGACTTGTATTTTCTCCAGAGGTACATGAAATAGCCAGTGCGCTTCCAGTATCTCCATACCTTTATTCATTAATGTTGCAGAATCAATAGTTACTTTCCTTCCCATTTTCCAGGTAGGATGTTTTAGTGCTTCAGAAACAGTAACTGTATCCAATTGACTTTGAGTATAGTGATAAAAAGGTCCGCCGGAAGCAGTTAAGATAATTCTGGAAATAGTATTCGTTTTTTCTCCGCGCAAACACTGCCAGATAGCGCTATGTTCACTATCGATGGGTAATATTTTTGCCTTATGCCTTCTGGCTTCAGGAATGATGATGGCTCCTCCGATTATTAAGGCTTCTTTGTTGGCAAGGGCGATTTTTTTACTCGCTTTTGCCGCAGCCAGAGTGGGCAAGAGTCCTGTTTTACCACTGGTTGCAATAACAACTATATCCACAATCGGGAGAACCGCGATTTCTTCAAGAGTCAGCCAGGGATAGTCTTGCAGTAGATTATCGGCCGGGCGGGAATCTTTTGCCGGGCGGATATAATGAACAATATCGGGGTGAAATTCTCTAACCTGATTGGCTAATAACTCGATATTGAATCCGGCTGCCAGTGCAACAATATTGAATCTCTCAGGGAATGTGCGTAAGACATCAAGAGTTTGTTGTCCTATCGAGCCAGTTGATCCCAGTACGGCAATGCGAATTTTTTCACGAGTCATGACGCTTAATAGTATATTTTTATGATTGCGGCGTCAATGTATGTTCCAGGATACATAGTAATATATTATTAATCCGGTGAATATCATGCTGCCAATTCTATCAAGGATGCCGCCGTGTCCTGGTAATATAGTGCCTGAATCCTTCACTCTGTTAATTCGCTTAATTCGTGAACATAGTAAATCACCTAACTGCGCAAAGATACCTGTAAGACAACCCAGAATTGCGGCAGTTCCATAACCTAGGAGGGGCATGGAGGAAGACCTGTGAAAAATAAAAGCAAGGAGAATTGTGGTGCTCACTGCTGCGCAGAAACCGGCGATTGCTCCTTCCCAGGTTTTATTTGGGCTGACAGAGGGGGCTAATTTATGTTTACCACGACTTTTCCCTACGAAATAAGCAGCTGTATCACAGGCAAAAGTGGGTAGCATAGCAATTAGTATCCATTGTTTACCTGACGGATAATCTATTAACAAGACATAATGTTGCAACGCCCACCCGAGATAGAAGATGGGTATTATAGTCCAGACCCAGTGGCTAAAAAGATTATTTTTTTGAGAGCATATTATTATCGAGAGTAAAGGAACAAGTAGAGCTGCTATAGACAAAATAAGCAATAGACTAATTTCGGTGGATGTTACATAGTAAGGAATGATGATAATCAAAGCGGTGAATAGAGTTCCTATTATAGTTAAATAATGATGCTCTGAATGAAATGACATGCGGTAAATTTCCAGAGCTCCTAATATGGCCAGAATAGTAATAAAAAAAAGGAACAAAGGATTACCGAGTTTAATAACGACCAGAATAACAAGCAGACTAGTTAATCCGGTGATTACTCTTTTAGTTACAACACTGGTCTCATTTTTTTTGCCAGAAGTAAAATTCATTTAGACAAGCCACCAAAACGTCTGCATCTCTGCTTATATATTTTAAATGCTTTGTTAATTTCATCTTGATTAAAATCGGGCCATAAAGTAGATGTGAAATAATATTCACTATATGCGCTTTGCCAGAGAAGAAAATTACTGATACGCATTTCTCCTCCTGTACGGATAATAAGGTCAGGAGAAGGTATTTTATCAGTATATAAATAACTATTGAATAATTCCTCGTTAATATCCCTTGGTTTTATTTTGTCCTGTACAATTCTTTGTGTTGCATTTATTATTTCTGCTCTTCCTCCATAATTTACAGCGATAATAAGATGCAATCCGGTATTGTTTTGAGTCAGTTCTGTTGCTGCATGAATTTTACCCTGTAATTCCTTAGGTAACTTACTGAAATCACCGATGAAATTTATTTTGACGAATTCTTTATGCAGTAAGGGAGTATTATGGGTAATAAACTCTCCCATTAAAATAAAAATACCTTGAACTTCAATAGAAGGACGTCTCCAATTTTCTGTAGAAAATGCATATAATGTAAGATATTTCACACCATAGCTAGACATAGTCTGAATAATAGGGCGACAATTTTCTGCTCCAGCATGGTGTCCAGCAATCCGCGGAAGTTTTTGTTTTGCTGCCCAGCGGCCATTACCATCCATAATAATAGCAACATGATGAGGAATGGAATCGGAAACTGCTCTTGAAGTTGTTGAGATGTGTTCCTTCAAATATTAGATTTCCATAATTTCTGATTCTTTATCTTTACATATAGTATCTATTTCTTCAATTAATATATCTGTTGTTTTTTGTAGTTGGGCTAATGCTCTCTTTTCGTCATCCTCTGTTATTTCACTGTCTTTCTTTAATTTGCGTATATTTTCCATAGTGTCCCGTCTGATATTACGCAGGACAACTTTAGCGTCTTCGCCCCTTTTCTTAAGTATCTTAACCATGTCTTTTCTTTGTTCATTAGTTAACGATGGTATAGTAATACGGATGATAGTACCATCATTAGAAGGATTAAGATTAAGATTAGATTTTTGTATGGCTTTCTCAATTTTACCCAATGCAGATTTATCCCAGGGTTGAATTACGAGTAATCTGGCTTCAGGTACAGAGATATTAGCAATGTGCTTAATGGGAGTAGGCACACCCTGATAATCTACTTTCACCTGTTCCAGAAGCGCTGGTGTTGCCCGTCCGGTTCGTATTGCAGCTAAATCACGACGGAATATCTCATTACTTTTCTGCATTTTAGCGTTAGCATTTGCAAGAACGTCAGTAATCATCTTTCATCACCTACTTGAGACTAATGTTCCAATACGCTCCCCATCCACAACTCGTTCTATTCCGTGTGGTTCTAGAATATTAAAGACTACGATAGGTAGTTTATTATCCATACATAATGAAAAAGCTGTGGAGTCCATTATTTCTAAGTGCCTTGTAATAGCTTCAGAATGAGTAATAACGTCGAATTTTACTGCCCCCTGTTTTTTTGCAGGATCATTATCGTAAATACCATCGACGTTATGTTTTGCCATAAGTAGTATTTCAGCCTGGATTTCGATGGCTCGTAATGCTGCTGTGGTATCGGTAGTCATATACGGGTTACCGGTGCCGGCGGCAAATATTACCACCCGTCCTTTTTCTAGATGACGAATAGCTCTGCGCCGGATAAATGGTTCAGCAACTGTTTGAATAGGTATTGCTGTCATAGTACGACATTCTATATTAGCTTTTTCCAGTGCGTCCTGCAGGGTAAGAGCATTAATAATTGTTGCTAACATTCCGGCATAATCAGCAGTGACACGATCCATTCCTCTGTTTTCGGCATCTGCACCGCGCCATATGTTACCGCCGCCAACAACAATTCCAATCTGGGTTCCACTTCTGGTGGTTTCGGATATTTGATCTGCGATATGTGTTACTGCTGTGGTATCAATGACGGAGTCGCCCTTTCCTCCCAGCGCTTGACCACTTATTTTTAATAAGACCCGTCTATACCTCGGCATTTATAACACTCAACAACCCAGCGCAAAACGACAGAATCTTTTTATCTTGATATTCTCTCCAGTTTTGGCAATAGCTTCATTAATAATATCCTGAACAGTTTTGCTTGGGTCCTTAATAAAAGGTTGTAATAGTAAACATGCTTCTTCAGGAGTAAGGTCAGTATTATTAACCAGGTCTTCTTTATTAACACAAAGCGGATTTGCCCCTGCAACTTGAAGTGCCAGATTATGGGCTAATTCTTTAAAAACATCGGTACGTGCAACAAAATCGCTCTCGCAATTTATTTCCACCATAACTCCGAGGTGCCCACCTTGATGTACATATGTTTCAATAGTTCCCTGTGCGGTGACTCTTTCTGCTCTTTTTGCGGCTCTAGCCAGGCCCTTCTCTTTTAATATTTCTGTAGCCTGTTCTATGTTACCATCGGTTGTAATTAAAGCATTACGACAATCCATTATCCCCGCGCCAGTTGCCTCACGCAAAGTCTTAATAAGTGCAGTGGTAATCTCCAAGAAAAATCCTCCTCAATTATTGTGTTTTATTATCAGCAATATCAGTTGTAGTCTCAATATTATTCGTATTTTCAAGTTTGGAAGGTTCAGAGTCAGGGCTGAAACTTAATACTTTTTGATTTATTAATGCTTCAGCGCTTTCGGCTGCCAATTGTTCTTGTTCAACTTTCTGAAGTGCTTTTCCTTCGAGAATTGAGTCAGCCATTTTAGTGGTGATTAACTTTATTGTTCTGATAGCATCATCATTAGCCGGGATAACATGGTCGATGACAAACGGATCAGAATTAGTATCAACTACGCCAATAATGGGAATTTTCATTCGGTTAGCTTCTGCTACGGCAATAGACTCCCGGCTAGTATCAATAATAAATAGAGCTCCGGGAATTTTGGTCATTGTTTTAAGACCACCCATAGAGCGTTCCAATCTTTGTATTTCTCGCTCTAATTTTAATACTTCTTTTTTGGGTAAACGCTCAAATTCGCCTTTGGATTTACGATCTTCTAACTGCGACAAATAATTAATACGCGATTGAATAGTATTAAAATTAGTTAGAGTTCCACCTATCCATCGCTGGTTAACAAATGGCATACCACAGCGTGTTGATTCTTGTGCAATTGATTCTTGAGCTTGTCTTTTGGTCCCGACAAAAAGAATATCGTGGCCTTCGGAAGCAATTTTTCTTACTAATTCACACGCTTTATTCAGTAGTAATTCAGTTTTTTGCAGGTCTAGTATATGTATCCCGTTACGCTGGGTATAGATATAGCTTTTCATACGCGGATTCCATCTACCCACCTGATGACCAAAATGAGCACCAACTTCTAATAACTGTTTAATTGAGATAGTTTCAACAGGACTTTCTGCCATACAACCTCCTTAATTTTGTGCACAAGAGTTTACCACAAATGATAGGTCTAAAACAACTAAATGTACTCGTTCAGTTCATTGGTGACACATTACCTTCTTATAATATTTCTCCAGATTCTGTTGCGGGGTGAGATAACGCAAGTCCTGGTTGAGACGGATAGTATTACTTACCTGTTCCCATTGTAAGAGTTCAGGTCTGATATTTGCAAGGTCAAAGGTACTATCAATGACTTCATAGAACTCCTCGGCATGGGTACGATTGGCTCTTTCCACTGCTCCGTTCAGTTGGGGTGATCGGGGTGGTAAAACGAAGAGTTTGCTCTTTCGTTTTTGGCATTCCTCTTCGAATACCGATTGAAATTCACTACCGCCGTCGCTCTGTATGGATTTGATGATATGGGGAGTACGTTTTGGGATATCATCCCGGAAGAGAGCGGCATTCTCCGCGGGAGCTTGATGGTAAATAGCGAGGACATTCCAACGGGAGACGACATCGTAAGAAGAGAAGTGTTTCAAGACGATACCGGGTAAGGGGCGGGATATCCATAGTATCCAGTTGCACTAATTCTCCCGGCAGTTTCGCCTGGTATTCTTGCGGTTTACGAACGGCATAATGTCCCGGTCTTCCGTATTTGCGTGAGGATACCTTATGTCTTATGGGTTCCCGTAAGACATTACGTTTCTTGAGATAAGGGATGATGCGTCCTGCCAGAGAAACGGACAATTCATATCCTGCTGCCCGCAGCACTACTGCCAGTTTGTCTTTGCCTCTGTGGGGATAACATTCCCGTACCTTACGTACGGCTTCAATCTATGCCAGAGTATAGCAGGGTGTTGAAAAACCTTGTTTTGGATTAAAAAGGGGTGTTGGCTAGGCACGAATTTTGGATGATTTTCACGCATTTTGCCTTTTTCAACACCCTGATAGGTTGGTTGGCGCACTCTCTTTGGATGGCAGGAACGGGTTTCCAGAGTTTTGCGATGATGATAATCATAACGTTTCTGCCAGCGATAAAAGGTCTGCGGCGATATCCCGAAGTGCCGGCAAGTTAAGCGGGCGTTATACTGATGATTCCGGTAGTAATCAAACCAGCTCAGTCTGACTTGCGCTTCTTTAGACAGAACAATTTCTAATCTGCTTAATTGATAGCTTCCTATAACGATATTATATCTTATTTTCATGACACTATTATAGTGTCACTTATCTATCTGAACGAGATCAATAACATAAAAATATTAATTATATATAAATGCCATAAATTATATAATACTGGTATATTCCTAATATCTGGTTGTTTTTTGGGATCAGGTAAAACAATGCAATAATTAAAAACATATCATGTTATAATATTCCAATCACAACGGTATCAGGTGTATATTATGGACAGAAAAAGTCTCGAAATACTGGAATTTCCGCAAATAAAACAAATACTAGCGGGATATACCTCCTTTTCAGTAAGCCGACAGATGGCACTTGACCTGACTCCTACATCAGACTATAAGAGGATAGTTCATCTTCTTAATCAATCAACGGAAGCGCGCAAATTACTTGCCTCCGAAATTGGATTTTCCCTTGGAAAATTGCATGATATCCGCTCCGAAGTCCAGATGGCCGCACGCGGAAAAACACTGGAGCCCCAAAACCTGCTTGATATACAACAAACTCTAATGGTAATGAGTGAGACACGTTATAAATTAGAAAGATATGCCGATGAATTACCTCTAATATGGAATATCGCTTCACAACTGGTTAATCTAGAAAATATCGCTTACCATATCAATCACTGTCTCGCGCCAAATGGTGAAATACTGGATAATGCATCTGATCATCTGGCAGAACTTCGACAACAAATAAAAGATTTACGCCAAAAGTTATCCGGTATATTGGAAGGCATTATACAATCACCACGCGGTCAGGAGTTTATCCAGGAAGCCATTATTACCGAACGTGAAGGAAGATATGTCATTCCGGTAAAGATTGAACGACGTCGGGAAATAAAAGGCATTGTACATGATATTTCTAATACCGGTGCTACCATATTTGTCGAACCATGGACTACGATTGAAACAGGAAACAGCCTTCGTGAAACAATTGCCGAAGAAAAACGAGAGGTAGAAAGAATTCTCCAAAATTTAAGTTCTGAAGTCGGAGTATATGAAACAGAAATAACACAGAGCATTAACCTCATAGCGGAATTAGATTTATTATTGGCTAAAGCATATTTTGCAAAGAGATATCATGCAGCGGAACCGGCATTAGTAGTATATGATGATATTCCCACACAAAGTACCGTTTTAAAAATATTAGAGGCACGCCATCCTTTACTAGGAGATAATGCAGTACCGCTTTCTATCGAAATAGGAAGGGATTTCTCAATACTTATCATTACCGGGCCCAATACCGGTGGCAAGACAGTAGCACTAAAAACAATTGGTTTGCTTAGCTTGATGACACAAGCCGGCATTCCGATTCCAGCATCAGGTGATAGCCAGATCCCTATATTTGATAATATTTTCGCTGATATCGGGGATGAACAAAGTATAATACAAACTCTTTCCACTTTTGGCTGGCACATAGGCAACATCAATCATATTATCCGGGAAGCAACTCCCAGAAGTCTAGTTTTACTTGATGAGCTCGGTACCAGTACTGACCCTGTAGAAGGTTCCGCTCTGGCTATTTCCATTCTACGTCATTTTTTAAAAGCAGGGACTATGACTGTTGCTACCACTCATTTCAGCGAAGTTAAGGCTCTAGCGCATTCAACGACAGGAATGCAAAATGCTTCTTTTGATTTTGACCCGGTGACATTATCTCCCACATTCCATTTAACATTAGGTATACCGAGTGGAAGCAACGCTCTGGCAGTTGCCCGTCATCTGGGATTACCATCAGAAATCATTATGGATGCTGAAAAAATGATACCTCAGGGTATTAGAGAATTAGAAGCGCTATTGAACAATCTAAAGAGTAAAGAACAAGAAATTGCCACTTTACACCGGCAGTTAGAAAAAGAGAAGGAAACCATAGCCCAAAATAAAAGGGTTTTTGAAGAAGAATTGCGTGCTTCACGTATCGAAATGAATAGTACCATCTTAAAAGCACGCCGTAAAATTGAATCCGAGGTTACCGAACTAAGCAGACAAGTTAATGAAGCAGCTACCGAACTAAAAAAGGAAAAGTCACGCGAGAAGGTGGAACAGACACGTAAAATCATTGCCGAAGTACGGGAGCAGATGAGCAAAGAAATTTTTCAAACAGAAGAAGGAGAAACAGGGCAAATAGTTAACGGAAACCACATATCTATTGGAGATACTGTATCTATTAGAGACATGGCAATTAAAGCAAAGGTACTCTCTATATCGGAAGACAGGCATGAAGTAGAGCTACAGGCAGGGCATAGCAGGCTTTGTCTCAGTATTGATAAAATAGACAAAATAAACAATGCTAAACCATTGGATACTAGTGCTAAACCATATATCAGGATTAAAGAACGCCCCTTACTTTCAGCCAACCGTGAGCTTAATCTACGAGGTAAACGTGCTGACGAAATTGAACCGATGCTCGACCATTTTCTCAATGAGGCATCCCTGACCGGTTTTAATCTTGAATTACGCATAGTACATGGTTACGGCACAGGAACTGTACGCCAGATTACACGTGATTTTCTCGCCCGGCACCCTCTGGTAAAATCATTTCGCCCAGGCAATCCCAACGAAGGCGGAGATGGGGCTACAATAGTGCAACTCTGATTTTTAATACTAATTGTAACAATGAAATTTTTCGGTGATAATTAAACAAATGAGGCCTATTCTATGTTCTCCTCTCATAAATTTTATCTTAACCGACAGAAAATGCTCTTACTCCTCCATGAATTAAAAACTACTGCTCTCCCTGCCCAATCGCTATATATCCCGGTAGGTCAAACCACTATACAAACCACATCACAAATACAAAAAGTCGTCCCGCAAGACATGGTCACCGAACTGTCAGATATCGCTGTCAAATCACAAACCGGCTCTATTCTATTCTGGAGTAATGTAAAAAGATACCTCATCTATCCGCCATTTCCAATATTACTTCCCTCTGGAGATAATAACTTGAATGTAGACCATTTTATTGCCACATTAAAACAGGATTATCGTATCGCATTAATACTCATTCGTGCAGGATTTTATGCTATTGGTCTCTGTCAGGGAGAAATACTTATCGCCAGTAAAGTCGGCACCGGTAACATTCATTCACGCCAAAGACAGGGAGGACGCTCGGCAAAGAGATTTGAACATCGCCGTGATAAACAAATTGAATATTTCCTTAGTCGTATTTACCAGTACACATCTGAAATAATTCTACCTCAAGCAAAAACAATTAATTACATCGTCTATGGCGGGTCACGTGAGATAATCCAGACATGTCAAAAACAGTGCCCCCTGCTTCAACAATTTAATAATCGACAACTACCATATATATTGGATATTCATAATCCCAACCAATCAGTTCTTGAAGAATCCGTATTACGTATCTGGTCCAGTACCATAATAGAAATTATATAAATAATTATTTACAGTAATCAATGCGATATACGTTATAATTGAAACATCTCTACCTCATACCAAAATATAAACGTAAATAAAAGGAGACCAATATGACATCTGCCAGAACAATAAAAAATAGTAAACTTCAAGCCGATATTGTCATAATCGGTGCCGGTGCAGCGGGATTTTTCGCGGCAGTTGCCGCAGTAGAATCAGGCATCAAAAATATCGCATTATTGGAAGAGAGACGTATTCTGGGAGGGAATGGTATCTTTCCTGAAGGCATATTCGCGGCCGGAAGTTATCTTCAGAAACGACAGGGAATCGATGCCTCTACTGATAGTGTCTTCAAAATGGCAAGGGAGTTTTCGCACTGGAAAACTAACCCGCGCCTTGTCCGGGCATTAATTGATAAATCAGCAGATACCATTCTCTGATTAAAAGAAAAAGGAGTAAATTTTACTGGTGTTATCCCTCATTATCCTAATCAGGAACCTGCTTTCTTCCATGTCATTTCTGATACCAAATCACTCGGGGCAGTAGTAATAAGTACACTATCCCGAATCTGTCAAGAGCAAAATGTACCAACCCTCTGCCAAACAGAAGCAATAAAATTGGTCACCGATAAAAAAGGACACCTGAAAGGAGTTATTGCTCTTTCCGAAGATAAAGAAATTACTATCGAAACCAAGGCAGTAATTATTACCACCGGTGGATTTGCAGGAAATGAGGAATTAATAAAAACATATATTCCTTCATATAATAAGGAAGAGATACGGCTTGATGGACTACCTCATCAGGAGAGTGGATTCCTTATGGCTTCAGAAATAGGGGCGGCTCAAGAAGATGCCATAACACTGGAAATAATAGGACCTGCTTATTTCGGTCCAGCTTCAATAGCATCTTTTACCCGCCGCCCCAATATGCTCTGGATTAATAAAAAAGGAGAAAGATTTGCTGATGAGAGCACTATTTTTCATATTCATTCCAAATCAGTAAATGCTCTCTTTCAGCAACCGAGTAAAATGGCATACGCCCTATTCGATGAAAGTATTAAACAGAGTATAATCCAGGAAAGTCCGGGACCTTTTGAATATTTCGCTTTGCACGGCAAAGCATGGCTGGCAAATATAGAAACTGATCTTAAATCGCAGTTAGATAAAGATACAGTTAAGATAGCTGGTTCCTGGAATGAAATTGCCCAATGGATATCCGTGGCACCGGAAATATTGAACAATACTGTAGAAACATATAATTTGTACTGTAAATGTGGTTATGACGAAGTTTTTGCCAAAGAGAGACAAAAATACCTTATTCCTCTACGTACTCTTCCGTATTACGCCTTAAAAGACGGCATAGCGATGGTTGCCACACACGGTGGCATTAAGGTCACCATGATATGGAAGTTCTTGATCAAGATGATTATCCTGTCCCCGGGCTGTATGCTGCCGGAGTAGACACAGGCGGTACAGATGCCGATACCTATAATTTTGCACTTACCGATCATTCTTTTGGATTTGCGATTAACGGTGGCCGTATTGCCGGTGAAAACGCAGCAAATTACGCTATTAACAAAAATTAGAGTCTCACAACTCAAAAAAATTATATAGTAAAGGGGCGTAATAAAACGTGCCCCCTTTTACTATATATCATAGCAAAATGCTAAATGAAACATCACGGTAAATTCATTGCTGCCATAATAGCTACCGGATCATAGTTAAATTTTGACGCCGGAGCATCTGTTTGGTCCGGATGACCGACCGCAGGTTCTCCTTTAACTGATTTAATCAAAGAGAAGGCTCTCTCCAGGTTTTCCTCATTCCCTTCTATAACCAACACCACCGCTCCTTCCGAACCGCCAATACCACCGGAAGCAACATGAGTTGACCTCACCCCGGCCAATACCGCAAGGGCCTGAATCTCTGTAATCACTTCAGCATTAACTAAAGGGATAAGAGCACAGGGCATCCCTGTTGAATATTTGTATTTATAAATACCAGTTTTAGGTATAGCATCGCTAACAGACGGAATCATCCGCTCCAATCCGGTAGGAACGATAAGATGCGCCGCTCTTGCCATTAATATCGGAAGGGCATATCCGATAGTCCCGCTATCTGCTCCCGCTGCCAGAACAGCCGCATTCCCCGAACTATCAATAGCACTAGCACCTTTAATAAAAATATCATCCTGTCGAAAATTTTGAATAATATCCCGTGGATTAACATCCTCTATTGTGCCTTGCCGTACAACATAACCATTTCCCAGACCTCTCTTGATGTTTATATGTAACTCACCATTTACAATAAGACCACGGCCATAATTGGATTTTGGCTCTACCGAAATATTAATGAGTTCTTCAACAACGAATGCATTGGTAGTTCCGCGTGCTATAATTATTAAACCATTCTGAAGTGCATTCTTTATTTCCGGTAGAGCAGCGACTCCTCGGGAAATAAGTCGCATTGATTCTGCAGGAGTAAGACTAATCATAGCCAAAACCGCTTTTCCTTTTATCTCAGGAACATCTACATGATAAAACATTGTCTGCTCTTCTCCTATTTAAGATATTAGTACGATACTTTTATAATTCACTTATTAAAAATTATATTCCTATTTCTCTATTACAAACATGAAACTAATTTATTGTAATATTATCTCTCCTGATAATGGATTACCATTTTCTACCGATTCCAGAAATTCCAGCACTGCGGGATTAAAAACATCAGGACGCCAGACTGCCGTCTCATGAACTGAACCCTCTATTTCAACATAGCGTGAGTTTTTAATTTGTCGATGCAGTATTGCAGCGCCCTGTTTTAAATGATCATCACCGCCAACAACAATTAATGTGGGAACTTTAATATCATCTGCTACTGTAGGAAGCCAACTATCTCTCCATGGTTCAGCACGTTGTACCCCGGCAAAACCATTAAACGAGAAACGCGCCATACGGGCGATATACCACTCCTGGAGAGCTTCATCATTCAGTACAGGACGAGGTGCAGTAGCATTACCGATGCGACGTCTTGCCAGATCTGCCATGCCTCTCTCCACCGCATATTTTACATCCTCTTCTATCATCATACGCCTTAGAGCATCACTTTCGGGCTCGGGAGGCTGAAATCCACCATCTGTATCAAAAATAAGCAACGCTTCTACTCTTTCCGGATGCTTTCCGGCATAACCCATTGAAGCAGCACCACCCATTGATAATCCACCTACATATGCCTTATCTATTTTTAAATAGTTAAGCAAACGATGTAAATCTTCAACTATAAGCTCCAGAGTGTAATTCTCCGCACCTGCAGGAGCAGATGATAATCCGTGACCACGTACATCATACACAATAAGCTTATATTTCTTTGAAAATGCTTCTATCTGAGGTGTCCACACTTCAAGATTACCGGAAAAACCATGAGTTAATATCAGGGGAAAACCTGAACCATAAACATGATAATTAATATTGAGGTCGTCTGACTTACAAACCGGCATATTTCTCTCCTCCTTTTAAGATCTGTAGATAATTTATTCAAATAAATTAAGAAAATAATACGACATTAACAGGCAACTTGTCATTTTTTCATCAGTGATATATCACTTTAGCGATTAACCCGACGGGGTCCTGTTTCCGGTAACAACTTACCACAAATAAACAAGCTCAGTGACGCAATACTGGTATAGGATAGAAAAAACGTACACCAAAGTCATGTAAAATAGAACGACGGAGGTGTCATGATGAAAGGGATCCCATGAGGGAAGTACACGAAAGAGTTCCGCCAGGAAGCAGTCAAACTGGTTATTGAGGAGAAGTTGTCCTGGGGGAAGGCCGGACGGTGGTTAAATCTGGCGCCATCAACCATTGGCAACTGGGTCAAGGCTTACCAGAAAGGCAAACTGGGAGAGATCGGCAAGGCGTACCGACCTCTGACCGATACCGAGATGGAGCTGGCGAGGACCAAGAAGGAACTGTTTGAAGTGAAGATGGAGCGGGATATCTTAAAAAAAGCAGTTGCGTACTTTGTCAGGGAGTCGCTGCCCGGTACGCGGTCATGAGAGTAATGCGGCTCACTTATCCTCTTCCCCTTCCAGGTCGTATGCTTAAAGTCTTCTTAAGTGGTTACTACGGCTGGATAGACCGCCCGCTATCAAAGCGAGATCTGGAGGAGTTGCGGCTGGGGTTGGAAATCAAGGTGGCGCATCGGCGTACCCGGCAGACTTACGGAGCGGAGAGATTACAGCATGAGCTGGCGGAGCATGGTGTGAGAGTGGGGATTTGCCGCCTCAAGCGTCTGCGGCGGAAGCTGGGAATAAGATGTAAGCAGAGGAAGAAGTTCAAGGCTACTACGGACTCGAAGCATAAACTACTGGTGGCCCAGAATCTGCTTAAGCAGGAGTTCAAGGTGTCTGCCCCTGATAAGGTATGGGGTCAGCGACATCACCTATGTACCCACGGATGAAGGATGGCTGTACCTGGCCGGGCACAAGGACCTATTCAACGGAGAGATCGTGGGCTATGCTATGGGGGAGAGGTTGAGTAAGAATCTGATAGAAGAATCTCTTCTGCGAGCAGTATCGTTAAGGCCGCCGGAGAAGGAGATATTGCATCACTCCGACCGTGGTGTTCAATACTGCAGCGGCGAGTACCGGAGGTTGCTGAAGTGTTTTGGGCTGGTAGTAGTATCAATGAGCGGGAAAGGGAACTGTTATGATAATGCACCGATGGAGAGTTTTTGGGCATTCTCAAACAGGAATTGGTGTACCACAGTCATTACCGCACTCGGCGGGAAGCGATGGCTGAGATAAGAGAATACATAGAGATCTTCTCTAACCGGGAGCGTTTGCAGGTCGGGTTGGGTTATTTATCCCCGGCAGCATACATCCAGAAATATTACCAGGGATTACTGGTAGCATGAGAGGTTTGGTTTACGTTATTGACATCCAACACCAAACACTTCGGAGTAATTATAGAGATTACCCTGTATTACCTCTACCTTATTCTCAATACCCGCGATACGATTACGGTTAATAGCAATATCAAAAAAGAACGACTTCTTCACCATCCGCCACAAGCATACGTGCCAGCTCTGTTCCGATAAATCCAGTTCCACCGGTAATTAATTGTCATTTTTTTCCACTCCCTTAAATATCCATTATACATTTATACATTACATAAAAAATATTGAAAACAGATAATTATCCATCTAATATGACATAACATCATTACTATCCCGACTCAAAACGACGATTGATTCTAGAACAGCGAATTGTTACACTTACTAATAATAATGACTTACTCTTTAATTATAGAAAACATTGATAATCTGTCTTCCTCATGGAACCAGAAATACAACCACCTCAAGGGTAATTCTATCTTTATATATCCAGGCTGGCTCAAAGTATGGTGGCAACAATTCGGTGCCGGTGAACTGTATCTTTCCATTATCCAAGAAGATGATCATATTATTGGTTTTGCTCCTCTTGTAATTAATAACGCCACAGCATCATTTGTGGGCAGTCCGGATGTTTGTGATTATCTTGATTTTCTTATTACTCCCGGACGTGAAAGAGATTTTTTTTATGTCCTATGTCTCGAGTTACAAAAAAAAGGAATCAGGCAACTAAATCTGAATCCCGTACGTGAAGACTCTAATATATATTCCCATTTACTAAAGATAGCAGAGCAAATGGGATATCAAACTTCCAGTGTCTATACTGATGTATCACTGGAAATTGAACTCCCCTCCGACTGGAATACATATCTAAATATGTTGAACACAAAACAACGTCATGAAGTAAGAAGAAAATTGAATCGCTTATATGAAGCTGGTAAAGTTAATTATTATACGGTTGGTAATGATACTGATATTGCTAAAAAAATGGATTTATTTTTAAAAATGTTCCGGGAAAGCCGTCGAGAAGAAAAAGCCAATTTCATGACCGTAAAAATGGAGGCCTTTTTCAGGTCTTTTGCGGAGAGTATGCCCATAGCTCATCTTTTGCGAATGGGCATTCTTGAACTGGACGGTCTTCCTGTCGCTTCAGTTTTAAGTTTTATTTATAACAACAGAGAATATCTTTATAATAGCGCTTACTATCCTCAATTCAGTAACTTAAGTGTTGGTCTTATGGCAAAAGTACTCCACATTAAGGATAGCATTGAACAGGGCAGGTCTATTTATGATTTTCTTAAAGGTGCAGAGCCCTATAAATATCGTCTGGGAGGAACAGAAAAAAGAATATATAATTGCGGGATAACGCTGTATAATTGACATAACTTTTTATATATTCAACCAGAATTATGAATATTGCAATATTAAGTATTCACAGTTGTCCGCTAGGACGATTGGGTAGTAAGGATACCGGTGGTATGAGCGTTTACATACGTGAACTCGCACGTGAATTAGGTAAGCGCGGTCATCATGTTGATGTTTTTACCAGGTCACATGACCCTGATGACAACCAGATAGTATCTCTCGGTATAAATGCACGGCTTATCCACCTGAAAGTCGGGGAAATACGCGAAATACCCAAACTTGATGTTTATCCCTATCTCGCAGAATTTGCCTCTGCTGTTGATGACTTTAAAAAAAGCAACAATTTCAATTACCAGATAATCCACAGCCATTACTGGTTATCCGGCTGGTGCGGCAGACAATTACAAAAATGGTGGAATATTCCGCATATTATAATGTTTCATACACTTGGTGCCGTGAAAAATACTATCGGTATCGGAGAAAATGAACCAGATATCCGCATTGAGACTGAAAAAAAACTGATTCATGAATGTCAACGTATTATTGTCGCAACACAACGGGAAAAGCAGGAATTAATTTATCATTACTCTGCTTCTCCGAAAATTTTATCTGTAATTCCCTGCGGTGTTAACCTGCAAATATTTAAACCTGTAGACAAACTTATTGCCCGGGAAAAACTGGGGTTTCACAACGAAAAGATTATCCTGTTTGTCGGAAGAATCGAACCGCTCAAAGGTATTGATAATCTTATATCAGCAGTATCATCCCTCCCCCAAAATATAAATGCCAGACTGGTGATAGCTGGTGGTGACTACCGCAGTCAATCAGAACTGGAAAGATTACAAATCCTGAGTCGGCAACTACAAGTTGAGAATTCAATTAAATTTGTTGGCCCGGTAAACCAGAAGGAACTGCCTGTATATTATAGTGCCGCTGATATATGTGTAGTTCCTTCCTATCATGAAAGTTTTGGGCTGGTTACTCTGGAATCTCTTGCTTGTGGCACACCAGTAGTAACCACAAAAGTAGGTGGAGCCGAAGAGATTATTATTCAGGGGGGAAATGGATATATAGTCGAGAACAATAACCCATCTTTACTATCAGAAAAAATAGCAATACTACTTTATCGCCCGGTTATTTATGAAAACACTATGAAAATTAGAGCATCGGTAGCAGATTTAAGCTGGTCAGCTATGACTGATAAAATAGTTAATGTATATCAAAAAACACTTGATGATAAATCTTCCAAACTGGTAAATCAAGGATATTGTTGTATTTAAAGCACAGAGGAAGGCTGGTCACATATGACAAACCCAATACAAATAATGGCTATTATGCCACATCCGGACGATGCGGAGTTTGGCGCAGCCGGCAGCGTCGCTCACTGGATAAAAGAAGGCAGGGAAACTATATATATCGTTTGTACCAGCGGTGATAAAGGTACAGATGATATTAATTTAAATCCGGAGGATTTAGCTCGTATTAGAGAAAAAGAGCAGCAGGATGCGGCCCGAGTACTGGGGGTAAAAGAGGTAGTATTTTTACACTATCCTGACCAGGGTATAGAAGATACCCCTGAATTTAGAAAAGAACTGGTCCGCCAAATCCGCAGATACCGTCCGGATACTGTAATTACCCCGGATCCATACCGGCGCTACATCTGGCACCGCGACCATCGCATCACCGGACAGGTTGTACTGGATGCCATTTTCCCTTATGCCCGTGACTACTGGGCGTACCCTGACCTTATAACAGAAGGCCTCATGCCACACAAAGTTAAAGAAGTCCTGCTCTGGGCATCGGAAAACCCCAATTATTATTCGGATATCTCCGATACGTTTAACTTAAAGCTAGCAGCACTACGCTGTCATAAAAGCCAGCTATCAGTCTCACGCAGAAATAACCTGGACAAATGGTTAAGAGAACGCCATAAGGCAATTGCAGAAGGTAAAGGCTACGAACTCGGGGAAGCTTTCTATCGCGTGGAAATACCCTTATAAATTATAAGATGAAACCTTGAAACTAATGTTTATCAGGAACTCCAGGTTACATCGCCATGTAAATCAGAATCGCGCTGCCGTAAAATAAAATCTGTATATTTATTTTTTTCTCTTTTTACCGATGTAGACATGCCATGTCCCGGTAGAAATTCTGTGTCATCAGGTAAAACAAATATCTTGTCTTTTATGGAAGTTATTATCTGCCGAAAATCCGAAGTTGACCTGGTATACCCCGGTCCTCTCGGGAAAATAGTATCTCCCGAAAACAAATATTTGTTATGTAAAAAACATATGCTACCCGGAGTATGCCCGGGAGTATATAACACATCCAATAGAATATCTCCGAATGTTATTTTATCACCGTCATTTAGTCTAATCTCCGGTATTACCGGCAGGCCAACTTCTGCCGCATGGGCAGCCAGAGGAATCTTTAGTTTACTATGTAATTTAGCAAGAGCTCCAACATGGTCTTTATGTCCATGAGTAAGAAGGATGTAACAGGGATGAGTATCCTTCAAATTTTCTATTATTATGTCCGGTTCAGCAGGAGCATCGATAATAACACTATCTCCTGTCACCTGACTGATAATAATATAACAATTCGTACTATAAGTACCCAGTACCAGCTTTTTTATCTGAATATCCTGACTTTCTTTATTTGCATTCATCATCTCAGTAAACACTCCTGCCTTAAATTCGAAGCAAAGAATTTACCCATCCCCCTGTCGTTTAGCACAAATCGCCACGCATTGCAGACAATTACCACTACATGGTTCGACATGAATAGTTACACTTGCCTGAGATAAACCATTTTTAATCTCAGACTCAACTTCATCACAAACAGTATGAGCATGCTCAAGACTGATATCTTTATTCATAACCATATGGAGGTCAATGTAGTGCTGACCGCCTGCTTCACGCGTACGTAACTTATGATACCCCACAATCTGTTCACTATGATTAGCCAGAGTAGTCATTATTATAGCTTCTTCCTGTGGAGAAATCTTTACATCAATTAGTCCGGAAAAAGACCGGTACAACACACGACAAGCAGTTACCATAATATAAATAGAGACACCAATAGCAATCACCGCATCTATGTAACTTAATCCAGTGAGACGCACAATCAATAAACCTATAAGTACAGCAGATGCCGAATAGATATCAGCATTAATATTACATGCATTCGCCTCAAGTATCATTGAATCAGTAGCTCTGGCTACTTTGTGAAGATGTCTTGAAAGAAATATACTAATGACCATTGAAACAAACATTACAGCGATACCAGCTTCCGCCAGTTCTATTGTAGCTCCATTCTGAATACGTCTTATTGCAGAATAAATAATCACAACCCCGGCAACCATGATTAATACGCCCTGGGTCAAACTTCCAATATCTTCCACTTTCCCATGGCCATAAGGATGCCTGGTATCAGCTGGTTTATTAGATATACGCATAACAGAATAGGTGACAATGCCGGAAATGAGATCCAGAACACTATCGCTCGCCTGCGCCAGGATACTAATACTACCGGTAAGTCGTGCAACAAGTGCTTTTAGTAAGATAAGAGCGATAACAGTACAAATTAATAATCTAGCTGCACTGGACCGTGTAGAAAACATACATCCCTTGCCTTCTTGTAATTTTAATCAATCAAAATATTTATTTTTATTCCATTATTTCGAGGCCGAATAATTTTTCTTTGCTTCCTGAAAAAGCTTCACATTTTCCTCAATCATATCCCTGATAGGAAGGTGATAGGGACATCTTGTTTCACATTCGCCACATTTAATACAATTAGCAGCCTTCTCCATAGGTTCACCCAACATTTTGAGATAAACAGAGGGTGGCGTCCGTTTAAGTGTACCTGCCGCATGCATAATCGCGGAAATAGGTATGCCCATAGTACAGGGCTGGCAATAATCACAACGGCGGCAGAATCTATCCCCCAACTCTTTTTTCCACCGTACCATTTCCTTTTTTTCACTCTCCGTCATTTCCAGAGAACCGTCGATTATTTTTACTATCTCCTCTATCTCCGCCACTTTTTCTATGCCAGGTATTGTCACAATATCAGAAAATTGCCACAGATATTTGAATGAAAGAGAAGCATTAGTTATCATCCCACCTGATAACGGTTTCATTACAATAAATCCCATATCTCGTTCTTTAACGAGCGGAAATAATTCCTTTTCTGCTTCATTAGTCATAAAATTAAAAGGAAACATTATTGTCTCAAAATAGCCGGATTTGATAAGCGTTTTCGCAATATCCATGGTATGTGTGGTAACTCCAATATGTTTGATAACACCAGCTCTTTTAGCTTCTTCCACAACAGCTCTTGGTCCATCAGAATCAAGTATGGCATTCAGAGAATCAGTATCACTGACATTATGAAACTGGTATAAGTCAATATAATCTGTATTTAAACGCTTCAAGCTCAATTCAAGATGACCAGCAATCCTCTCACGAGTCCTCGCCTGACTTTTAGTAGCGATAATCACTTTATCACGTTGTCCTGTGACAACTTTCCCGATGCGCTCTTCACTGGTCGTATAGCCATTAGCAGTATCAATATAATTAATACCTAATTCCAGGCACCTTTTGATGACAACCATCGCATCTTTTTCAGATAACCTCTGAATCGGTATTGAACCAAAACCCAATCTGGTCACCATCATATTCGTTTTACCTAATCGTATCTTTTCCATTGTTCCTCCCCGATTACGGACTTTATAAAAAAACAAAAACTCCCTTTATATTAATTTATTAATTAAATAATAAAGTAAGAGTATTAAGTGTTATTCCACTAAAAGATAAATATTGAAGATTAAATTTTTATCTGATTAAAAACAATACTGAATAATCTGATTTTCTATTACCATTAAAATTAATTCTATCTCTTTTTAAAATACGTTACCACTTATTCTAATAAATAATAGATTCCTCAGTAAGTCATAATTTCCAATCAGTGAGTATTTCCGGTCCGTTATCCGTAACATTAATAGTTCTTTCAAAATGCGCAGAGAGACTGTTATCAGCTGTAACAACAGTCCAGTGATTATCCTTTACTCTGGTCTGCCAGCTTCCCACAGTAAGCATAGGCTCAATAGCAAGCGTCATTCCCGAACGCAAGACCGGTCCTTCACCCGGGGAACCAAAGTTGGGAATTAAGGGATCTTCATGCATCTTCTGTCCGATACCATGTCCCGTATATGCCCTAACAACAGAATATCCTTGTGATTCCGCATATTGTTGAATCGCTGACGATATATCACCGAGATGTGCACCACTTATTGCTTTGCTGATACCTGTTTCCAGCGCGTTACGAGTTGCTGACATAAGCTCTTTTGCCGCCGAACTGGTGTTGCCCACTCCTACAGTAATTGCTGCATCCCCCTGATAACCGTCTACAATAACCCCAAAATCAATGGAAACAATATCACCATTGCGTATCCTGGTCCGTCCTGGTATACCATGCACAATTTCATCATTCAGTGAAACACATATTACCGCAGGAAATCCATGATACCCTTTAAATGATGATTGTGCCCCGTAGTATTTTAATTCCCTCACAGCAATATCATTAAGATGACTGGTTCTCATTCCCACCGTTATCTCTCGAGATAACGTCTCCAGAACACGAGAAACAATCTCTCCCGCACGCTTCATTATTTCGATTTCAGCAGACGATTTAATAATAATATTCATAAAAAATATGCCTGATTATTTTATTGCAACTTGTTACTATAACAATTTTATATTTTTATACTATACGCTATTTTTAGTTCTTGATTAATAGAAAAACCATTCCTACTAATAAAGGGATTACTCCGCCGGGAAGGCCATATTTCAACCATTCTTTAAGAGTCATACGATACCCTGTATGTTCTTCCATAGTACCTACAGCAACAATATTCGCATGAGAGCCCGCCATAGTAATATTACCACCATAGCATGTACCGAACAACAATGCCCACCATAAAATTGAACTCCCCGTAGAAGCACTGGTATTAGACATAACATATAACAACGGCGAAAGTACAGATATAACTACAACATTATCTAATGTAGCAGAAACAAAACCGGAACTCAATATAATTATCACAATTAAAAGAGGAATAGAAGCACTGGACATCACACTATTAAACAGAGTAGCTGCCTTATCTAATAAGCCAACATGTTCCAGACTACCTGCTTTGGCAAATAAGAAAATAAAGAAAACTAGTGTCCACCAATCAACATCAAGGATATACGCCCGTGCATTTTGCCGTTGCCATAACATCGCAGCCGCAGCACCAAGCAGCGTAATTGTAACCATGAGTGAATTTTCCTCAAAACCAAGTGCTATTTCCAGTGGATGACGAAAGGCAAGCGCAATAACAACCGTCAGAAATAATACTATACTTCCTCGTAATAAATATTTATCTTTAATCTGCAATTGATCACAAAGTAAATCATCATCTCTATTTTCCAGAAGTGTTTTTAACTGAGCTCGCATCTGTAATAATTCATCTTTTTGCCAAAATAAAGATAATAATATTATGGCAATCAATGAAATAACTCCTGCTGGTAATGACCATCTGGCAAAATCATTAAATACAAATCCCGATTTAGATGCAATAACAATACCGATAGGATTTCCAAGCACAGTCCAGGAACTACCTATATTAATAGCAAATACAGCAGACATAATAAATTTAATTGGACTAATCTTGAAGAATTTACATAGCTCTATAATAAAAGTACTAATAAAAAGCATTGCCGTTACTTCATCAACCATAGCCGCCATTACGGCAGCAATAACAAGTATTGATATCACCAACCGCTTGGGCTGAAATCCCGTAATAATCAAACATTTATGAATCAACCAGCGAAAAAGGCACGATTGTTTCAGTAAAGCCATAATAACCATCGTACCCATAAGAAAGAGAATAACATCAAAATTCATGTATTCCAGCGTAGTATGCAAATCCATTGTCCCGGTTAGAAGGAGAACAACAACACCAATAAAAGGGACGGCGGCACGGAAACGCCAGAAAAGAAGTGTTCCGATAATTGTAGATAGAAATACGGTCGCTGCTATTGTTTGCTTGATATCACGAAGTAGATACTGGAGAATAAGAGCAATAATGATTATTATCGCCCCAAAAATAAGGAATTGTTTCTTGTTGTCTATTGAGTCGATAGTCTCTCGATTTATCAGTTGACTCTCCCGTTACAACAAATTATTTCATCACATATAGTATCTCGAATTTGGAATGCTTAACACAGCATTACCTGTAAAATAAAATGCAACTCTAATTAAATACCATAATATAAAATGAATGCTATAATATACTATATTCTGGTTCTAACTTCCAGATGCATAAGCGTATTTTCTTTACTTAATTACAGATAATGCAAGACTGCAACAGAACAATATAGGCCCGCCTCCAAATGTTGTATATTCTGTATAGAGGCAGACTTATATTATTCTGCATTTTATATTAAATAGATTAAAACTATGCCATGTTATGAAGCTAGTGTCCCGATAATTTTAATTCACTATCGCCGGTTTTTTACCAAATAATCCCATTTTATTCCTCCATAACTTTTATTTTGAGCTTGTGTCATCACATATTCCTGAAAGAGCGTAGCAATTACTAAAATGAATAGTGAAAGAAAGCCCCTGTCATAAATCTGGTATAAACTAAAGTAGTATTATGAATAATTATTATTAATGAGACACATCTATACCAGAGGAGGAGGAATATCTACCAATTGATACCCTTGATGATTAACTCTACTAATAATATTTATGCCACAAATACTATTAAAATAAGAAGCAGCACCGGCATGATAAACTAACCCGTTTAACAAAACAGAAACAAAAAATTGTAACTGCGCGGGATGGGACTTACCCCTTAAAGATACTCTCCCTTCTTCAATCAATTTGATACGACTATTGTTAAATAAAGCAAAATCATCTGTCGGATAATGTTTTACCAACTTGGAAATTATAGCAGTGGAAGCTACTCTATAATTATTTTGTGCCGGTTCTAGAGTGAATAACCCACCAGCAAACTGGGGGGTATTCTATGGTGTTCTCTATAAAAATCCCACCACTAATCTATACTTGATAAAAAAGTCCTTTTATTCTTGAATACTCTTTTATCTTCGAAAGCTGCGGTGCAATGCCAGCATCACGTGACATCGCACGTAATGTACCAATTTCGTTTAATAGCTCTATTATATTCAGTTTTTTATTAACCATTTTTACCGCAATATCATGTTCCTTTATCATATATGAATATCTTTTCCATATCGACAATTCGTATTTTTGAGGATCATCCCAATTTTCCAGCATGAGTTGTGCTGAAATCATTGCCGGTATAATACCCGCACCAGATACTGGGTTTACTAATCCAATGCTTTCTCCCAGTCCCCAGATTTTACCTTCCGTAACAGGACTAACGGGACCATCATGCCATAAATTTTCCTGACAACTGCACAGAATAGCACCTGCTTTATACTGTTCACATAATTTATCAACTTCCCTCATCGCTTCCTGAATGCCATCTAATGAGCCTGCCCCTATATGAACTTCACCTTCGTTAAGAGGGAAAATCCAGGCATAACCGCTTTTATCATTTATAAACACATGCGGCACACTAACAGACGGGATAATAGTTCTATATTGAACAGTAGAAAGTAGACGAGAAGCAGGAAATGAAGAAAGATACGCACGCTTATAACCGGTAGCATCGATGATACGGTCATATGTTTCCGTATTTGCATCCAGCGGATTCCGAGGTATTTCTCCTGACAACATATCATGAATAAACAGAGGTTTATCAATTACCGCAATATCTGCATCTATTTTTACATCCTCAAGAAAAACATGGTCACACTTACGCAACACATATCGTTCCGTAATTAAACCAATATTCTGACATAGTCCAGAAAAAAGAGAGTAATTCAGTCCCCAGGCACATCCTTTTATTCCACAAATATTATCGGCAGGAATATCAAAAATAGATGTCTCTATCTCCGGTTTTTTCTTTCTGAGCAAGGAGTAGAGATAACTACCACCAGGACCACTCCCCATGATTGCCACTTTTTGATTACTCATAATCAATACCATGCATTAAAAAGGATATTTTGGAAATAGTCTGTACTAAATCTATCTATACTTGTCATAACATTAGTATTATATTATTACATTATGCAAATAATAGATTACAGGCAGTTCGCATACTACGGAACAGTAACACATTTAGCCAGATTTACAGGACGGTCTATAGAGCAATTGCGCTCTATAGCGACATAATAAGCAAGAAGTTGTAACGCCACCGTATTAAGAAAAGGTGAGAATAATGTATCAATCTGAGGAATATAGATTGTGTGGTCAACAAATTGACCGATAGTACGATCAGATTCGTCAGCTAAGGCAAGAATAGGAGCATTTCTTGCCTTTATTTCTTTTATACTGGTAAGCATCATGCTATAAGTGTCATCCTGGGGAACTATAGCCACTACCGGTGTTTTAGGGCCAATTAAAGCAAGGGGACCGTGTTTCAGTTCACCGGCGGAATATGCTTCCGCATGAATATAAGATATTTCTTTAAGTTTTAGTGCACCTTCCAGAGCAATCGCAAAGTTAATACCACGAGCAATAAAAAACACATTATCTGAGTTTGATATACTCTGCGCATGACTCGCAATCGCCCTCTCTGAGTTAATTACCTGCTGCACTTTCGCGGGTAGCATGCGCATTTCATTAATCAAATCTTGACGTGTCCGTACATCAAGCGAATCATAAGATACAGCCAGCAAATACAGGGAAAGTAATTGTGCCAAAAAGGTCTTGGTTGCCGCCACGCCTATTTCAATACCCGCCCGGGTATAAAAAACGTTTTCGGCAACACGGGTAACACTACTTTCCGGAACATTAGTTATTGCTATGGTACGACATCCCAGATTACGTGCTTTCTTTAACGCCGCCAAGGTATCCGCAGTTTCACCAGATTGTGTGATACCAATTACTTCTGTTTTATTTAAAGCCATATTACAGGAATTAAATTCTGAAGAAGTTTTTATCCTTACCACCATATGACAGAGTTTATTGAAAAGATATTCTCCCACAAGAGCCGCATGATAAGAAGTACCACATCCCAGCAATAAAATATCACTGTCCTTAGACTGTCTGGATATCACATTTATTTCCGGTTCAATGGAAGATATAAGTCCTCTGAAAGTGTTCTCTAAAGCTTTTGGTTGCTCATGTATTTCCTTGAGCATAAAATGGGCATATCCGGATTTTTGTGTTTCTTCAACTGTCCACGGTATTGTCGATTCCTCTTTAATAATTACCTTTTTATTGCGGCAAACCTTCAATTCTTCCTGAGACACCCTGCAAATTTCATTATCATCGATATAAATTACACGATTGGTATAATCAAGGACTGCCGTAACATCTGAAGCAATGAAATTCTGCTTGTCATCCCGGCCGATTATTAAGGGGCTTCCCCGTCTGGCAGCAATAAGATAGGGACAATCTTTTGCCATTACAATAATGGCATAAGTACCGGTCAAATATTCTAATGCCTTACCAACTGCATATTCGAGGTCTCCTGTATAGTATTTTTCAATAAGATGAGGAATAACCTCCGTATCGGTATCGGATACAAAATTATGTCCCTCAGCCAGAAGAGATTCTTTAAGTTGCTGAAAGTTTTCTATAACTCCATTGTGTACTACCGCTATCCTGTTATGGCAATCAGTATGAGGATGCGCATTTATTTTATTTACTACACCGTGAGTCGCCCACCTGGTATGACCAATACCAATTTTACCTTTAACCAAAGGTATTTCCCCTTCGGAATTTGCCACTACACCAACATCTTTAAATATCGCAATATGCCCGTTATCAATAGCAATCCCGAAAGAGTCATACCCCCGGTATTCTAACCGCTTCAGCGAATTAAGCAAAATAGGCCGGGCATCACGATAACCGACGTATCCAATAATACCGCACATGTTAAATTACTATACTTCCATCAGGAATATTTTCATTTATTATTTTTACCGCTTTAATACTACTGCAATTCCCAACGGAAACTCCCGGACGAATATTGATGCCATCTTCTATCATACAATCGTTACCTATGACAGCACCCATTTCTATTTCTTTTTGTCCCAATCCCTCTATATATCTGGTTGTTCTTCCACTATAGGCAGTAAAATGTCCTCTGATAATTGTACCTGAAGAAATAATAGAGTCTTCTACTGTCGAGTTATATCCGATATTAACATTATTAAAAATCAAGCTGTTTTTTAATATAGTAAACGGTGCAATAACAGTATTATTCCCAATACTTGTTGATGGTAAAATACACACATCAGGGCCAATCTCACAATTATCACCAATACTTACCGGACCTATAATATAACAATTTGCTCTAATGGTTGTTCCCTTACCAATAGAAACCTTCCCTTTAATGGCATTACATGTTTCTATAACACCACCAAGTGAAGCAGTTAAATCTTGAAGTACAATATTGTTTAAACTCAACAAATCAGGATGATGAATAACATCAAACCACCTGTTTGTGGTTTCTCTACAGGAAACAATTTTCCCTTGCTCTATCATTCCGGTAATAACCCGGGGTAAGTCTAATTCAGTACCGATATAATTAAAGATTTCCCTGTCCATGACATATATCCCGGTATTTATTAATCCCTCTGTCGACGGTAAGATGTCTTCTGTAATCTGATGTACTTTACCTTCTTTAATCTGTACCAGCCCCCGCCCAAGCATATTCTTATCTATAACTTTTTTCCCTAAAACTGCCAGTTCATCCATGTCAAGTAAATCTCTAATTGCTTCTGACGAAACAATATTATCCCCAGATAAAATAATAAATCTCTCTTCAGCCAGATCTTGCGCCTGTTTTAGCGCATGTGCAGTACCTAATTGCCGTTCCTGAATAACATATCTTATCTCAGCCCCAAAATCATTCCCTGAACCAAAATAATCCTGAATTTGTTCTCTGTGATACCCCACAACAATAAGTAAACGACGAATGCCATTTTGCACCAATGCCTCAATAACATGTTGTAATATCGGTTTTCCACCTAAAGGTAACATTACCTTGGGACATGATGCAGTAAGGGGACTTAACCTCTGCCCTTCACCAGCAGCAAGTATTATTGCCTGCCCTATATTGTTACTATTTTTTCTCATAATTAAATAATTTGTGAATCAGGTTTTATTGTTCCGCCAGTAACTACTCCCGGACCAATAAAAGTATCGTTACCTATCATGGACCCTACATTAAGAGAGCTATTAATACCGGTCTCTACTCGATCACCAATTATTGCGCCTAATTTACGTCTTCCAGTTTTGATACCCGCCACAGTGATATCATTTTTATCTAGCCTTAGATTGGCAATCTTGGTACCCGCCCCAAAATTACAGTCTTCGCCAATAACACTATCCCCGATATAATTCTGGTGGGGAATTTTTGTCCCGTCCATAATAATAGAGTTCTTTATTTCAACGGCATTTCCGATATGACAATCATTGCCAATAGTAGTGCATGGCCGGATAAAACAGTTCGGCCCAATGTCACAATTGTCACCTATTATTACCGGCCCCACAATATAAGCTCCGGCACGTATTACCGTTCCTTCACCGATAACAACAGGGTTTCGAATTATGGCATTTTTTTCCACAATTCCTCTGTTACTTGATTCTATTTTAGGCATCATACGTTCATTTGCCACGAGAAGATCCCAGGGATAACTCAAATCAAACCATGAAGTAACCATCTGATAGGACAGTGCATGCCCCTTATCAATCATTAATTGCAAAGAATCAGTCAACTCATATTCACCGCGACATGACCTGGGAGTAAGTGCAATTATATCAAATATTTCTCTTGTCAAAAGATAGACCCCGCAATTTACCAGATTGGACGGGGGATTAGAAACTTTTTCATAAATTCGCTTTACCTTACCCTTTCTAACATCTACCACCCCCACTTCAGTAGCATTCTTTATTTCAACCAAACCCATAGTATCATCATCTTTACTTAAAATATTAATGACATCTTTGCTTTCAATGTAAACATCACCATTTACCACTAAAAACTTGTCTTCTACCAATCCATCAACAGCTTTCAGGGCATCTGCAGTGCCTGACTGACTCGTCTGCATTACATAATCAATCTGAACTCCGATAGCATCACCCTTACCAAAATATCCTCTCACTTTATCGGAGCAGTACCCGGTAACAATAATAAAGTGATTAACACCTGCTTCCTTTAGCTCAATAATAAGATGCTCTAATAAGGGCTTTGCTGCCAGAGGGAGCATCGCTTTAGGACGAGTATAGGTAAGAGGATGCATCCTCTTACCTTCTCCTGCAGCTAAAATAACTGCTTGCATAAATTATTCAATCTCCTGTGCAATTACTTTTTTATTTATCTTCCGTAAGCATCCTGACAGCAGTATTATATAACATTTCAGTACTGGTCAGATTTTTTGTTTCTACCGTCAGCCTGACCTTTGGTTCTGTCCCTGAAGGCCTTATCAATAACCAGCCGTCTTTAAAAATAAGTTTGATGCCATCAGTTTTATCTACCAATAACGGATTAAGTGTTCTTAACTTCCGCTCTTGTTCTTCCAATGAAATACTAACATTTTTAATACTACCCCTCATAATAGGATAGGAAGGTAAAGCATCCACCAGCTCTGTCAGATCATAATCTCGACATATTTGCGCCAATTGTGCGGCAGCATAAATTCCATCAGGGCAATACGATATTTCCGGAAAAATCCAGCTCCCCGCAGGCTCACCACCAAACTGGCCATCTTTCTTTAGCTCTTCCGAGACAAATGCATCTCCCACTTTTGTCCTGACTATTTTACAGTTAAGTTCATCAAGAGCCATAGAAGTATCTATAGTCGTCACCAACTTCCCGGGCTTAATATTACGGGCAAAAATAGCGAGTAATTTATCACCGGGAACATATCGTCCTTTTCTATCAATAGCCACCATCCTGTCCGCATCTCCATCATGAGCAATCCCGAGACTGGCATGAGACGCCTGAACAATTTCAGCCAGTCCTGTAAGATTTTCTGCAACAGGCTCAATTTTATGAGGGAAGAAAGAGCTATTATATGAATTGATAGCTATAACTTCACAACCCATTTCAGTTAACAAACGGGGAGTAATTAAAGAGGCAGCACCACAATTACAATCAACAACAACCTTTAAATCCAGCAGCGACCGGGAGAAATATTCTAATATATAGGACATATGTTTTTCAATGGCTTCTTTATAGTATTTCACCTGCTGCATCTTCTCCCATACAGATGTTGTTAAACTATTATTCTGGATATCCTCATCAATTTGATTCCTCTGAGTTATATCAAAAGCAGAACCATCGGGATTCCATAACTTTAGACCATTATATTCAGGAGGATTATGAGAGGCAGTAACCATAATACCGGCATTAAAATCACGGGCCGCAAAAGCCAGAGTTGGTGTGGGAATAATACCGGCATCATAAGCACGGCATCCTCCGGCTAACAATCCTGATATCAGAGCAAATTTAACCGACTCACTACTTGACCTGGTATCAGAACCAATCACAACTGACTTATATTTTCTGCCTAAGGACAATCCTACCTTGACGGATAAGTATAAAAGCTCCTGATCCGCTACTCTTCTAATTCCTGATGAGCCAAAAAGAGACATATATTATCTCCTTATATAACCGAGGTCTTAGTAGTTAATATACAGCACAATCATATTTGAGACAATAGGCGCAGGCTGGCATCATCATAAATCATTTGAACTTCTTATCTAAATTAGATAGGATATAAAACAAGTAAGAATTATAAAAAAGGAGTCAATGTGTCCCTCTTATCTTTTCTAAATGAACTGCTGGAACCAGTTGTGTCATTTATCCGGATATTTCCCGGTTTGAGAGAGGTAATTGCATTTCTGCTTGTTTTCTTTCTGCCCGGTTTTTGCTGGACACTTTTTCTTTTTAGTAAAAGACAAATTAACCGCCTGGAGAGAATTGCACTCTCCTTTGGCCTTTCCATTTCTCTGGTGACACTTATTATTTATGCCGCTAATAGAATATGGAAAATAAAAATTACGGGTACTAATTCCCTTTTCATAATTCTATTATTAATATTAGTAGCTTTAGTATCATATTATATAAAAAGATCGGTCATACGTCGAAATCGTAGCCGTAATAACCATTATACCGATTCAATAAAATAATACTGCAAAATCCTTGACTTTATTTTCATGAATGCGGATAATTAGGGCGGTTTTATTCCCCGATAGCTCAACGGTAGAGCGCGCGGCTGTTAACCGCTAGGTTCTAGGTTCGAATCCTAGTCGGGGAGCCAGACTCAAACAACGGGCGGGCAATTAGTTCAATGTACAGAACTTGGTTACTTCCAAAATGTGACGATATTGACGGGACAAAGAGTTTTCAGTAAGTTTTCCCTTGGAATTGTAATAAATGCTCATGTCGGCAAGTGGTTGAGGAGCTGTTATTCTTGAATACAAAATAATAGCGAGGATCGCTGAACGATTACCTCGCTATTATTAAAAGTACCATTGCGCAATCCGATAACAAACGCCTGTCACAACAAATAATTATCGTCTCGCGAAAAAAGCACCTCGCAGCATTTATTTAATAATTGGTTTTACGTCGGAGTACGCGGCCGGGGTTTGACCGGCTGCCGGATTTGCTGTTGGCGTAATAAATTTGGATTTAAATTTATCCGGACCGGGTTTGATCACGTCCTGTTGTTTGCCACCCCGCGCAGCTTCTATTCTGCTTTTCGCGGAATTATCCGCAACCGGCTTTATCATTTCCGGTTTATCGCCAGCTACAGGCTTTGAGGCCAAGTTAATTTTAATAGAACCATTGCCTGTAGATTTACCAACCTCCGGTATTTTCCCGGTGACCGGCTTTGCGTTTCCCTTGGGTAATTTATTATTTAACATTACAAAACCTCCAATTTGATTTTTTACTTTTCATATTTTGGGAGTGACTATTTAAGGTTTTGCTTCACATTGCCGTATTCTTCCTTGATTTTACCGGCCACCTGTTCCGTTTTGCCTTTAATGACCATCGGAGTATCGTCGGTGATCTTACCCACTTCTTCTTTCACTTTACCTTCGGCCTGTTGGATTTTTCCCTGAGACATTTCCTTGTTCATACGCACCTCCTTATTTTTTTCTAGGATATTTATTAAGTAATATCCTTTCCATTGATTATGCAGGTTGTTACGCTTGTTTGATATCCGTAACTCTACATATTCCATTATTTAGTATACGTACGGAAACACCTGTAATTTTGAATGTGGGATAGGTAGTGTAACATTTTTTGTGTGAAATTGCGGGGGATTGAAAATAGGGCGCTTTCCTTTACAAGGTTTTATTGAAAGAGATAAAACAATAAGAAAGGAGAAGCGCCCGTGAAAGTAGAAATCAGTGTAGCAGAGGTAGTGCAGGTTTTCAGGAATTAGGCGCAGGCTGGCATCATCATAAATCATTTGAACTTCTTATCTAAATTAGATAGGATATAAAACAAGTAAGAATTGTAAAAAAGGAGTCAATGTGTCCCTGTTATCTTTTCTAAATGGACTGCTGGAACCAGTTGTGTCATTTATCCGGATATTTCCCGGTTTGAGAGAGGTAATTGCATTTCTGCTTGTTTTCTTTCTGCCCGGTTTTTGCTGGACACTTTTTCTTTTTAGTAAAAGACACATTAACCGACTGGAGAGAATTGCACTTTCCTTTGGTCTTTCCATTTCTCTGGTAACACTTATTATTTATGCCGCTAATAGAATATGGAAAATAAAAATTACGGGCACTAATTCCCTTTTCATAATTCTATTATTAATATTAGTAGCTTTAGTATCATATTATATAAAAATATCGGTCATACGTCAGAACCGTAGCCGTAATAACCATTATTCCGATTCAATAAAATAATAATGCAAAATCGTATTGTTGCGTAATAACGTATTGTGCTATAATAATCGGCTAAAGGGCGATATATATGGCAAATACCGTGAGAACACTTGGTAAAGCAGGAAGTGACCTTCTGACGGAGATAACCCGTCAGGGCAAACGTATTTTTACCTACGAGGATGCTGTCAAAGCATACGGCAGTAGTAATCGCCGGTTATGGGAACTATTGTCTACACTCGTAAAACGCGGCTGGCTGCAACGTATAGAGAAAGGCAAGTACCTGATACTGCCATTTGAAGCGGGGCGAGAGCGAGAGTGGACGGAGCATGAGTTTATTATTGCCTCTTACCTCATTGAACCATATTATATCGGGTATCGCAGTGCATTGAATTATTACGGCTACACAGAGCAGACCAGTCGAACCGTATATATAGCGTCTACCCGGCGCAAGCTGAAATCATCTTTAGAGATTTCAGGAGTAACCTATCGTTTTGTCAATATGTCAGAGGGAAAATTCTTCGGATTCAAACAAATAACTATTGACGGCCACAAAATTAATATTTCCGAACCTGAGAAAACCATTGTGGATTGCATAGATCAGATACGATACTGCGGGGGAATATCGGAGATAATCAAGGCACTATGGTATGGGCGTGATGAACTAGATTTTACCAAAATGGCAGAATGCTCCCGTCGTAACGGTAACAAAGCCTCTAGCCAGCGGCTAGGGTACATAATTGAAATGCTCGGCTTCCAAGCAAAGAAAGCCATTGAGATCCTCCTTCAAAGCCTTAGTACTAGGTATGCACCGTTGGACACTTTATCCGAGCCGAAGGGTAAATATATCCAGCGATGGAAGATAATCGTGAACCTTCCTGACAATGAGCTGTCTCAATGGACGAAGCAACAATGATATCAAAGGCGGAGTTGCAGAGATTAGCCAACCGTGAAAAGATAGCTCTCGGAGTACTGGAAAAAGATTACGTTCTAACCGAGGTACTGAAATCTCTATCGCAGGTAGTATCGCTCAATGACCTACTGGTATTCAAGGGCGGTACAGCATTACGCAAGGTATATTTTACTGACTGGCGTTATTCAGAAGACCTAGATTTTACCGCTAAGCATGAAATGAAGGAGAAGGAATTACGCCAGTCGCTAGATGAGTGGTATTCCCAGGTAGAGCAATCATCTCAGATAAGGCTCACAACTAAGATGCTCCACAAATCAAACGGATATGCTCGAGTCAGGGCACAATTTATCGGACCGTTAGCTTATCCAGGTATGATTTTCATGGACTTGAGTTTTGATGAGCTGCTCTACCTGGATCCCGAACGAAGGCAAATATTATCCAAACCTTTCTTGTCTGAGGGGCAGAAAGTACTTGCATATCGCCTTGAAGAGTTGCTTGCCGAAAAAATAAGGAGTTTGCTGGAGAGGGGCAAGTCCCGTGATTATTATGATGTTTGGAGGCTCTTTAAAGAAAAAACCTCCGGATTAGACTTCAAGCTTCTGGGTGAGGTGTTAGTTAAAAAGCTTATACATAAGAAGCTCAATCTCACAGGAATTAATGATTTTCTTCCCAAAGACATCGATGCATTGAAACAATACTGGGTAAGTGAACTTGAGCAGCAGATTAATCAGCTTCCGTCATTGGAAGTGGTAATAGAGGAACTTCAGGATATGCTGAAAAACCGTGTAGCGCCGTATCTTAATTATGGTGATTTATAGATAATAGGAGTACAAATATCTGTCGATGATTCGAGTGAAATCGAGCGTCTGAGGCGGGAACTAGAGGTAATAACTGCCGAGCGAGATTATTTGTTAAGCGAAAATCGTCGTCTCACTCAGACTTCTCAAGTTAAACAGTCCCCAATCACGACAATAACTAACGAGTTAGTCAAGGAAGCAATTTCTTCACAAAATGCCGCAAAACGATCCAATTCTATCTTGTCGCTCAATAGTGAGTCACCTTCAGAAGAAAAGATAAGTCTATTCCGTTCTTTATTTCACGGACGTGAAGACGTCTACGCAATACTTTGGCAAAACAAGACCACTCTTAAATCGGGTTACAGCCCTGTATGTAAAAATGAATGGGCCCCGGGCTTGTGTCAGAAGTTCAAAGTCAGATGTAGCGCCTGTCCTAACCGTGAATTAGCGCCGTTAACGGATCAAGCTATCCAGAACCACTTGGAGGGGAAATTCACCGCTGGAATCTATCCTTTATTAAAAGATGATTCTTGCTACTTCTTGGCCATTGACTTTGATAAACAATCATGGTCAGAGGATATCGTCTCTTTCTATGAAACATGCCGGAGTCTGGGTATTCCAGCGGCTTTGGAGCGATCGCGATCTGGAAATGGAGGACATGTCTGGATATTCTTTTCGGAGGCGGTTCCGGCCTCATCAGCACGTAATCTTGGTTGCTATCTGGTAACCCGGACGATGTCCCGGCGTCATCAATTGGGTATGGATTCTTATGATAGGTTGTTTCCTAATCAGGACTCCGTTCCGAAAGGGGGCTTTGGAAATCTCATTGCGCTTCCCTTTCAAAAGGTACCCGGTGAAAAAGGAAACACACTGTTTCTGGATGATAACTTCAAACCATATCCAGACCAATGGAGTTATTTGGCTTCAATCAAAAGGGTCCCATCTTCTATTTTGGAGAATGCAGTTCGAGATGCTACGCGAACCGGCCAGGTGCTAGGGGTAAGCATTGGCCCAACTGAAGACGACGATAGTCCATGGGCTATTCCACCTTCAAAATTGCCTCTTGAGCTTCTTGCCGGTCCTTTCCCTGATAAGGTAAATCTTGTAGTAAGCAATCTCATTTATGTAAAAAAAACCGGATTGCCGTCGCCCTTGCTTAATAAGATCAAACGTCTCGCCGCTTTTCAAAACCCGGAGTTTTATAAGAAACAGAAATTTCGCTTATCTACGGCTCTAACTCCCCGGATAATCTGTTGCACCGAAGAATTTCCCAGGCATCTGGGTATTCCTCTTGGTCTCTTTGATGAATTACAAGAATTGTTGAAGAAAGTAGGTATCAAGCCGGAAATTACCGATAAAAGTTTTTCAGGCACAGAACTTAAAGTCGCTTTTCATGGGCAGCTATCGCCTGTCCAGAAAGAAGCCGCATCAAAAATACTCCCGCATAATCGGGGTATATTAGTCGCACCTTCCGGATCAGGTAAGACTGTGGTCGGTATCTCGATTATCGCTTCCAGAGGAGTAAATACTCTGATTTTAGTTAATCGTCGTCCCTTGATGGACCAATGGCGAAATCAACTCTCTAACTTTCTGGAGATAGATCCTGCGAAAATAGGCCAAATAGGCGGAGGTAAAAACAAGAGCACTGGTCTTCTGGATGTGGCCATGCTCCAAAGCCTATTTCAAAATAAACAAGTGTCTGACCTTGTGGCCGAATACGGTCAAGTAATAGTGGACGAATGCCATCATCTTCCAGCGTTCACCTTCGAACAAGTGCTGCGTCAGGCAAAAGCCCGTTATGTTCTGGGACTCACGGCAACACCGTATCGTCGCGATGGCCACCAACCGATTATACTCATGCAATGCGGTCCAGTACGCTACGAGATCCGGCAAAACAAGGTGAATTCTCAAGCGGCGTTGCATCAAGTCTTGATTTGCCGCAATACAAGCTTCACGCCACCTCCGAGTGAAATTGAACTGTCTATCCAAGAAATATATTCAGGGTTGATGGCTGATGAAGCACGAAACAAGCTCATTTTGCGTGACATCCTCAAAGCTATTGAGGAAGGGCTCTCACCGATTCTGCTGACCGAGCGACGAGAGCATCTGGAATACTTCTCCAGCCAATTGACCAAGATTATGAAGAACGTTATCGTTCTTCGGGGCGGCATGGGTATCAAACAACGCCGTGCTATTGCGGAACAATTAGCCTCGATTTCAGAAAGCGAAAAGCGGGTATTGTTAGCCACAGGGCGGTATATCGGTGAAGGTTTTGATGATGCCCGCCTCGATACTCTTTTTCTGGCTTTGCCAGTTTCGTGGAAGGGAACTCTGGTCCAATATGCCGGGCGGCTACACAGGCTTCATGCTGGCAAAACAGACGTCAGAATATATGACTATGTGGACCGAAATGTACCGATGCTGGTAAAAATGTTCCAGAAGAGGCTACGTGGCTATCGAGCTATGGGTTATGAGTTGGATAAATCTGACAATCCGAATAAAAATAACCTCGAATATGATAAGGCGAAGACTTCGAGGCCATCTCTTTGGGATAGTTTGACCTCGAGCTAACCGCATTCGCTATTATCCTTATCCTAATAGATACACTCGCTTCACTTCCATCCAGGGTGCTCTTGACATAGGCGACATACATCAATGGAGGTAAATTATGAGCAAAGACAAGAAAAAGACACCAAAGTCTTGAGCACAAATGTTATCAGTAGCTGTGATGGATATTGGGAATGGTTTGATAGATCAGATAATCTGACAGCTCCTTATGAAATAACCGGGAAATATCTCTTTTTCTCCCCGAACAGAGAGCTTCTTATTGAAATTGCGATTAATGAATTAGAAAACGGCGGCTTTCATCATGCTAAGACTCCTATGGCAGGTGTCACTCCCCCGTCAGGCGAGTATGTGCTATGCCTTTATTATAAAGATGATAGCCGAAAACATGAATTAGCCGAAAAATATCGAGACAGGAGTGAATTGAAGTATAGATACTGGAAAAGCGAGATTGAAACGCTCGCTGGCAAATACTCAAAACAATTTCTTGACGAATTATCGTCGAATGATCGGAGGATATTCCAAGGGAAACGAGAAAAACAATAACGCGAATATAACAGAACCTTGGTATAATTCCATTCATCGTCGGATCATCTTGTTGTTGTAAATCCCGGCTTGAAAAACTCCAATTTCCCCCATTTTCGCTCCGCCTGGCACGTTAGGGGGATTCGAATCTCTACATTTGGTTGTGCATTACGTTGGACAGAATAATTTTGACTTGCGCCATCTGCTGTTTTATAGGTAAACCCAGTAGCGATCTAAGTTTCCTCTCTGTCAATATTGGGTACGTTATTGGATCGCCCAACGAAGAAATAACGTCAACTACTTCCGGTGAGAGTTTCAACAGATTTAGTACTTGACTGACTCTAGCCCTTGAGACTTTAAAATGGCGTGCTAGAGATGCAGGAGAAGCGTATTCGCCATTGTCTAAAGCAGTTTTCCACTCCCTTGCAAGGCAAATTGGGTTCCGGTATTGCCGCTGCAAATTTTGATGAGATTATGGTTAAATGGAACGACTGACATCTCGAAAACAGCTCTGAAAGTTCTGTGTATCGACCCATTCGGGGAGCCAGGTTTTTCTTTGACCTAAGCTTTACTCTTTTCCGTCTTTACTAATCTTAAATTGATATTCATTTTCTGACGGAATACAGTTCCAGCGTACAAATCAGCATAAAAATCACAAACCTGTCGGCCTTTATTATCTTATCCGAACACGGGGACCCGATAACAGAAAACCTGGTTGATAAACTAAAGGACTTATTACAGACTAATTCCTGAGTTCTATAAAATGTCCCTGCCTGTCAGTCTGCGATAGGCTTCCTTATACCTTTCTACTGTCTGCTGCACTATGTCAGGAGGAAGTTCCGGTGCCGGTGGTATTGTATTCCATCCGGACTTTATCAACCAATCACGTAATGGTTGCTTATCAAAACTTGGCTGCGGATGTCCTATTTCATATTTAGTCACGTCCCAGAAACGACTGGAATCGGGAGTAAGCAATTCATCAATCAAGATAATCTTGCCCTCAATCAAACCAAATTCCAGTTTGGTATCAGCAATAATTATTCCTCGTGATAATGCATATTCAAGAGCGGCATAGTATATTGCCATTGTTTTATCACCTAGCTCGCAGGCATTCTTCTCGCCAACAAGCTGGATGAACTCTCCATTATTCAGATTTTTGTCATGCCCACCATCAGCCTTAGTTGTGGGAGTAAATATTGGTTGAGGTAATTGTTGGCACTCTTGTAATCCCTGAGGCAACGTAATGCCACGAACCGAACCAGTACGTGAATATTCCTCCCATGCCGAACCGGTTAGATATCCCCGCACAACACATTCCACCGGAAAACGTTCTGCCTTTTTAACAAGCATGGAACGGCCAGCCAGATATTCCGGATAATCATATCCTTCCGAAGAATATCGAGTTTTCAATTGTTCTACGTCATTAATTACTTCAATGACATGGTTGGGCACAATTTCGGCTGTTCTTGCAAACCAAAAAGCCGATATTTGATTCAGTACCTTCCCTTTATCTGGAATCGGAGTAGGAAGAACAGCATCAAAAGCAGAGACACGGTCTGTAGCAACAAAAAGCAACTCATTGCCCATATCATAAATATCACGCACTTTACCGCGACCGAAAAGAGGAATCGTTAATTGTGTTTCCTGTACAGTATTCATATTACCTATTTTACACTACATCCAATCTATCTTTTTTCTATATTTTCTGCGGAGCTAATTTTGTGCCCCTGACAGAGCTTCTCTTTTCTAATTTCGTTAATCCAAGACGCTGGAATATCGCGTCAACATGCCTCGTGTAGTAACTGTAATCAAATATTATCTTTAGCTCTTCTAGCGATAGTTGCTCTTTTACATCTAAATCTTTTTGCAAAAGAGACAGGAAATCTTCACCGGTCTGCCATGATTTCATAGCATTACGCTGCACCATTTCATAAGCTTTCTGACGGCTTAATCCTTTCTCCACAAGAGCCAGCAATACTCTTTGTGAAAATATCAATCCATGAGTGAGTTCTATATTTTTACGCATATTATCAGGATACACCTTAAGATTTTGCATGATGGTAGTAAATAACGTCAAAACATAATCCAATACCAGACAAGCATCCGGTAAAATAATACGTTCTGTCGATGAATGACTGATATCACGCTCATGCCATAGAGCCACATTTTCCATAGAAGTAACAGCATACCCTCTAACCAAACGTGCCAGACCACTAATACGTTCACAGAGCTCTGGATTTTTCTTATGCGGCATAGCCGATGAGCCGGTCTGTCCTGCTTCAAACGGCTCTTCTACCTCACGTACTTCGGTACGCTGTAAATGCCTGATTTCAGTAGCAAACTTCTCCAGTGATGCCGCAATAATTGCCAGTGTCGTGACAAATTGAGCATGTCTATCACGTTGAATAACCTGATTCGAAACTGGCGCAGGTGCAATCCCTAACCTGGCACATGCTCTGGCTTCTATCTCCGGAGATATCGTAGCATAGGTACCAACTACACCGGAAACCTTACCAACAGCAATAACCTTGCGTGCTTCATCCAGTCGGTAAGCATTTCTTTTCATTTCCTCTCTCCAGAGAGCTATTTTCAAGCCAAAAGTAGTAGGTTCGGCATGAATACCGTGAGTTCTTCCCATCATCATAGTATATTTGTAAACAACAGCTTTTTCTTCCAATACAGAAATAAGATTATCAATGTCTCTTTTTAAAATATCAGAGGCCTTCATAAGTTGTAAACTAAGTGCGGTATCCATAACATCAGAAGAAGTAATACCGAGATGAATAAAACGGGATTCTGCACCAAGACTCTCCGACACTGCTCCGGTAAATGCTGTTACATCGTGGTGCGTTCTTTTTAAGATTTCTTCTATTCGTTTTAATTTATAGCTGGCTTTTTCAATTTTATGCATATCTTCTTGAGAAATAACCCCAACTTCTGTCCATGCCTGACAAACAGCTATTTCTACCTGAAGCCAGCGATCAAATTTACCCCGGTCCGACCAGATTCTCTTCATTTGCGGTCTTGAATAACGTTCAATCATCGTATTTATTACTTTCCCTGTAATTCTTTACGGTAAATTTCACAAGATTCCCGAATATTCTCATATTTCAGTGCTAGAATTTCTGCGGCAAAAATAGCTGCGTTACGCGCTCCGGCAGCACCCAGGGGCATACCGGCCACAGGTATCCCGCCCGGCATTCTAATAATCGATAATTGGGCATCAAGTCCTCCCAATTCATTATCAGGAAGGGGAACACCAATAACAGGTAATATCGTCCATGCCGCCATGACTCCAGGAAGATGTGCTGCTCGTCCTGCTCCGGTAATAATTACCTGCAAACCCCGGTCATAAGCACTTAAACCGTACTCTCTTACCTTTTCCGGAGTACGGTGTGCTGAAATGACCGAAACTTCATACGTAATTCCCAGTCTTTCCAGAGTATCCAGCGCCGGCTGCATTGCTTCAGTGTCGGATTTACTACCCATAACTATACCTACTAATGGCACTGTTTCCCCTCCACTACTGCAACATATCATCCGCAGCATATTTCAATATTATTATGATATTTCTCGCGCTGCAATATCTGTGCGGTATTGACATCCCTGGAACTGAATCCGTGAAATATTAGAGTATACTTTTTCTCTCGCTTCAGCCATATTCTTACCGGTAGCGGTTACTGTCAGAACACGGCCTCCAGACGTTACTACACAACTATTCTCCGACTTCGTTCCTGCATGAAACACAGTAACATCTTTATCAACATTGTTCAATCCAGTAACAGGAAAACCGGTTTTATAATCTCCGGGATATCCTGCCGAAGCCATAACAACACCCACACACACCTCTTCGTTCCACTGAATAACGGTCTGGTTGAGAGTTCCCTTAATTAATGACAGAAAAATACTGACAAGGTCAGTTTTCAGACGAGGTAAAATAACCTGTGTTTCAGGGTCTCCAAAACGGGCGTTATACTCCAGAACCCGGGGGCCATCAGGAGTAAGCATAATACCGGTATAGAGTACCCCCTGATAAGGTATATTCTCCTGAGCCATAGCTTTAACTGTTGGTTCTAATATTGTCTTCCGGGTAATATCAAATAATTTACTATCAAAAAATCCCGGTGGACTATAGCTGCCCATACCCCCGGTATTAGGACCGATATCATTATCAAAAATTCTTTTATAATCACACGCCGGAACCATCGGAACAATCTTCTTGCCATCAGTAAAAGAGATTAAACTTACTTCCTTTCCGGTGAGACATTCTTCTATTATGACTTTATCCCCGGCAGAACCAAATACCTTTCTGATCATGATATCTGACAAAGCAGTGAGTGCTTCTTCAGGAGAACGTGCTATTATTACCCCTTTACCCGCTGCCAGGCCATCTGCTTTAACAACCACAGGAAATACTTGTTGTAAAACATATTTCCTTGCTTCTTCAAAGGAAGAAAAAATAGCTCCTTGAGCACAGGGAATATGATATTTCTCCATTAACTCCCTTGAAAAAGCCTTACTTGCTTCTATTTGTGCTGCTGCTTTACTTGGCCCGAGAATTGCCAGCCCTCTTTTACGAAACAAATCGGTAATTCCCAGAGCAAGCGGTGTTTCCGGACCAACCACGGTCAAATCAAATTTAATTTTTTCTGCAGTATCCGCTAATAATTCAAGATTGCTGACCCCAATATTGAGATTATGTGCTATTTCTCCGGTTCCCGCATTTCCTGGAGCAACATATATCTCAACTTGCGGATTCTGCCGGAGTTTCCAGGCCAAAGCGTGCTCGCGTGCGCCATTACCAATGACCAGTAATTTCACTTGAATCCCCTGAATAAAATTGCTGTTATACTTTTATGATTAAGTTTTCTTACCGAACTTCTCTGCCTGTTTAGGATCTAATTCCTGAATGATTTTCATCAATTCGGCGACATGTTCCCGCTCATCACTAATAATATGTTCCAGAACTTTTGCCGCTTCATCATTCTCCATATCGGCAATATGATCCTGATACTGATTAATAGCTTCCAATTCACTGATCAAATCTTCCCGTAATAACGCCAGATCCAGTTCTTTTCCTTCCATTTATTCCTCCTCTTAACTCTCTATTCCCATTCAATTGTAGATGGTGGTTTTGAAGAAATATCATAGACAACTCTGTTTACCGCAGGAACCTCATTAACAATACGATTAGAAATACGCGCTAATAGGTCATAAGGCAAACGAGCCCAATCAGCCGTCATAGCATCATTAGACGTTACCGCACGTACCGCCACCAGATATCCATAAGTCCGGAAATCCCCCATAACACCAACACTACGCACATCTGTTAATACTGCAAAGCTCTGCCACAACTCACGATAAAGCCTGGCGTTTTTTATCTCATTCATTACTATCCAATCCGCGGACCGCAGAATCTCCAGACGTTCTTTCGTTACTTCTCCAATGATACGAATAGATAACCCGGGCCCCGGGAAGGGCTGACGCCATACCACTTCTTCCGGTAAACCAAGACTGAGACCAACTTCACGTACCTCATCTTTAAATAGATAGCGTAGAGGCTCAATCAATGAAAATGTCATATCGCTGGGGAGGCCTCCGACGTTATGGTGACTTTTTATTTTAGCAGAAATTTTACTCCCTGCCCGAGCACTCTCAATAACATCCGGATAGAGCGTACCTTGCGCCAAAAAATCTACTTTACCTAACTTAATCGCTTCTTCTTCAAATACACGAATAAACTCACTCCCCACCACTTTTCTTTTCGCCTCCGGGTCAATTACTCCCTCTAAATGATTGAGAAATCTTTCTGTAGCATCTACATATATCACGTTCATTTTCATATTACGTTGGAATACGTTCAGTGTTCTCTCTGCTTCTTCACGACGTAATAAACCATTATTAACAAAAATAGAAGTAAGTTTATCACCAATAGACTGTTGTATTAACGTGGCTGCTACCGATGAATCAACACCACCGGAAAGAGCACAAATTACCTTGCCGTCTCCTACCTGTTCACGAATAATACGCTTACTTTCCTCGATAATATTCCTCGGAGTCCAGTTGCCGGTACAACCGCAAATATTAAACAGGAAATTTTTAATTATTGTCTTACCCAGTGGAGTATGAATTACTTCCGGATGAAACTGTATTCCCAGGATACCTTTATTATTACCCATCACTGCAATAGGCGAATTCTCCGTATAAGCCAGAGAAGTAAAACCAGGCGGCAACTTTGATATCGCATCACCATGACTCATCCAGACGGGAAAAGAAGTCGGCAGGTCGGCAAAAATAGGGGACTCGCGGCCCTGATGTAAAATAGCATGACCATATTCCTGTCTTGCCGAAGGATGAACTCCTCCCCCCAGTTGATAAGCAATAGCTTGCATACCATAACAAATACCCAGTATGGGAATTCCGCTTTCATAAACAGCCGGCGGGGCAAGCGGTGCCCCCTTTTCATACACACTTGTCGGACCGCCGGAGAAGATAAATGCTTTGGGATTGAGTGATTTTATCTTCTCCCATGGAGTATCATAGGATAATAACTCACAATACACATGACACTCACGCACACGACGAGCAATAAGCATACTGTATTGCGAACCAAAGTCCAGAATAACCGCTGTTTCACGCTCAATCGCAGATTTTGATTCATTAAACGGACGTTCACCCTGAGATTCCTTGGCAATTTCAAGATATGTAGAAACTTCCAGGTCACCACTGGCAGTTATACGATGGGTTTCTTCTTTGTTTTCTAGTGTTTCCATATTAATAAATTAGCCATAAGCTTATCACGATAAGCTTATTTTTTCAACGTAATTGGATGATTGTTCCGAGAATATACCGGGGTATTTTTTCTCTGAACAAGGATAATAATTTTAACTAGTGGGTAAAAAATGACTATGTTATACTGAGCGCATGAAAATAGAATTAGAAAAGCAAATAGAGATAGCCGTCAGTATCTTAAAAAATGGCGGCGTAGTTGCTTTTCCTACAGACACAGTATACGGCCTGGGGGCAAATATCATGCAGGAAAATGCAATAAAGAAAGTATTTTCCATTAAAAAAAGAAACCGGTCTGTACCATTACCTGTTCTTTTGTCTGACATAACACAATTAAATCAGGCGATATCACCGGTAACAAAACTTGCTGATTCAATTGCACGTCATTTCTGGCCGGGAGCAATAACTATTGTTGGTTATAAATCACCACAAATACCTGATATTGTTACTGGCGGAGCAAATACTATTGCCGTACGTATCCCTGACCACAAAATTCCTCTGGCTCTCATTAACAAACTGGGTTATCCGATTACAGGTACAAGTGCTAATATCAGTGGTAATAAAAACGTAATGACAGCACGAGAAGCACAAAACCAATTGGGAAATACTATTGATTTTATTATTGATGACGGAATCGGATGTAGCAATAATATCGCGTCAACAATCATAGACACAACAACAAAAAATCCCCGTATTATTCGTGAAGGTGCCGTTCCCTCTGAAGAAATTATTAATTTTTTACACCTCAATTTTGAAGGAGATTTAAATAAATGCGTATCGCCATGGGAAATGACCATAAAGGATTCAAGCTAAAACAAGAGATAATAACTTTCCTGAAAGAAACGGTGCATGAATTTGAAGACTTCGGCTGTTTTGATACTTCCTCTGTAGATTATCCCGATATCGCCCAGACAGTTGGTTTTGCCGTAGCAGAAGGCAAATTCGACCGCGGCATTCTCATTTGTGACACCGGAATCGGCATGAGTATTGCAGCAAACAAAGTTAATGGAATAAGGGCCGCCGTTTGTTGTGATATTTTTTGCACAGAACGTTCTCGACTACATAACAACGCCAATATTCTCTGTCTGGGAGCCAGTATAACAGAAAATAAACAGGCAATAGATATTGTTAGCGTATTTTTAAATACTGGATTTGAAGGTGGAAGACATCTCAGACGCGTCGAGAAAATACATTCTATCGAATCAATTTGTCAGAGTAGATAGTTAAAGAAAAATGTCTCACCATAGCTTGTGGAAAATTCTTCCTCCCGCTCCTGTCTCTTATGTGGCAGACATCTCATTTTGTCCCCCTGTTATCTCCCATATTCTTTATAACAGAGGAATTAAAGATAGTAATGAAGCTAAGTTATTTTTTAATTCAGACGGGCAAATCCTGGCGGATCCTTTTCTATTACCTGACATAAATAAAGCAATAGCACGCATTATACAGGCCATACAATCTCAAGAAAACATCGCTGTCTGGGGAGATTTCGATGCCGATGGCATTACCGGTACTGCCTTATTGGTAGAAGGACTCTCTTTAATGGGAGCACAGGTCTCCGCTTACATTCCGCGACGGATAGAGGAAGGATATGGCCTGAATTATAAAGGTATCAAAACATTAAAACAGAATGATGTTAAATTAATTATAACTGTAGATTGTGGTACAGGAGCAACATCAGAGGTTGCCTTAGCACAAAAAGAAGGCATAGAGATAATCATTACTGACCATCACACTGTTCACCATGATTTACCTCCGGCACAGGCAGTGATTAATCCGAAACGGGAAGATTCCCGTTATCCTTTTACTGAATTAGCCGGTGTCGGTGTCGCTTTCAAATTAATCCAGGCAATAGCACAGACAATGCAAAAAACAGATATTATTGAGCCGCTGCTGGAACTGGTGGCGATAGGTACGGTTGCAGATTTAATGTCCCTCAATGGCGAGAACCGCTATCTCGTTAAACGAGGCCTGGAAATATTAAATCATACACAACGCATCGGTCTCAAAGCGTTAATATCTTCCGCCGGTTTACAACCAGGCAAAATTGATACGGAAAGCATTTCCTATTCTCTGGGGCCCCGCCTTAATACTCTGGGACGTTTTAAACATGCCCTTCCCGCTTATCAATTACTGGTAACAAAAAACACTGCAGAAGCACGTAAACTGGCAGAAGAACTGGAACAACAAAATACGGAACGCAAACTTGTTACGGAAAATGTGTGGCAGAAAGCCAGAGAAAAGATAATGACCAGCGGAATTAATGACCCCATATTATTTACCTATGATAATGATTATCATCAGGGTGTTCTGGGCCTGGTCGCCGGAAAACTGGTTAATGAATTCCACCGTCCTGCCATCGTTATTAAAACTGAATCTGAAATATGCCGTGGCAGTGCCAGAAGTATCACCCCTTTTAATATTATCAAAGCGCTGGCATCATGCCAGGATTTATTAACACAGTTCGGAGGACATGCCATGGCTGCCGGATTTACAGTATCAAATAGTAATATTAATCGGCTCTACTCTCATTTATCTGAAATTGCTCGCAGCCAGCTCACCGAACAAGACCTGCAGCCAGTATTATATATTGACACTGAAGTTCAGTTATCTGACTTAAATGAAGAAATCATCAGATTCTGGAGAAAACTGGCACCCTTTGGACCTGCTAATAATGACCCCGTTTTCCTCAGCCGTAATATTGTAGTAAAAGACTATTGTAGTATGGGAAACAAAGAAGAACATCTGAAATTCAAACTAAATGACCGGGGAATATACTGGGACGGGGTTGCTTTTAATATGGGACAATATGCGAGCGAGGTTACAGACAGACTCGATATTGTTTACCGTTTAACCACAGACCACTGGAATGGACGTGACAGATTACGTCTTAATATAATAGATTTTATCCCGGCACAATAAATTACTCTATTCCGGTGTTATCAAGAACTAACTCGCTTATCTTATTCCCCAATCGGACACTATAATTCATACCACGATCCTCGGGATAAATCTGAGTGGTGTTCGCCAGATACAAGCCATCTATTGAAGTACGATGTTCTGTAATATGTTGCGAATAATTAGTACTGATAATCGGTTGTGCTGCTTCATCTTTCCAGAGAAAACAATCTTCAACCCACTCTCGATTAAATTCCGGATTTATTTTCTGAAGATAGGGCAGGTAATATTCGAGCAATTCTGCGGCATCCATACGATATAACAAACTATCCTGTGTAAGATAATTTGAAACATAGATAATATGCTTATTATTATAATTACTACTTTTCACAAGATTAGTATGTTCAATTACTGCAACAAACGGCATGGAAGTATCACTGATATTCATCCAGTAAAAAGGTGATAACGATTTTTTTAAAGTGAGCACCAGACATGCTGTAGCCTGATATGTAGTCATCTGTAGTTTTTCCCTGTAATTTTTGGGGAGCTCCGCAACAAGAGAAAGAAAGGAGGAAGAGGGAATAGTAGCAATAACAACGTTAAAAAGTTCTTCTCCCCGGTCTGTCAAAATACCTTTTACCTGATTGTCTTCCACTATGATTTTTTTTACCGTAGTACCGGTATTTATCTTTCCTCCTGACTCTTGAATCTTCTGCGCCAGAGTATTGATAACCTGGCCATAGCTTCCCATTAAGTAACCCAGCCTCTCTTTTTGCATACTCTTACCACGCGAACTAAAACGCAAATATATCTTACCCCAGAACCATACCATACCAATTTCATCGGCTCTCTCACCAAATTTACCACGTAGTAACGGCTCCCAGATTACTTCGTAATTTTTTCTTCCGACATGCTGGATTATCCACTCCTGAGCAGTCAAATTCTCTAAATCATGCCAGTTTTTATGGCGCTGCAACTGGAGAGTAGTTAATCCCAGACGAAACCGGTTTACCAGACTCAGACCGGGAAAACGCAGTAAATCAAAAGCATCCACCCATTTATAGGTTTTACCCTGATAGTATAATCCCACATTCGATTCCAGCCACTTAAGTTTTGCTCCCAGACCGAGTTCGTCTATTAAACAAATAATATCCGAGTCACTGGTAAAAATATGGTGATAATATTTTTCCAGAGGTTGCCCGCAGATATCGAAAGTTCCCGCCTGGCCACCCAAACACGCATCTTTCTCAAAAACGACAACATTATGCCCGGACTTACTCAATCGATACGCTGCCGTCAGTCCGGCAATACCACCGCCAATAATACCTATTTTCAATGTATTACCTCTTCCTGTAAAATTATTCCTCTGTTTTCGTTATTTCACGGAGTGACATATTTTCTCGCCAGAGAAAGACAAATCCCAGAATAATCACCGGTATAATCAATATGGTGTGTATCGCTATGGTATATGCCGTAGCGAGCCCACTCGCTACCCCTAATGCTTCCGTTAATGTAAATTTACAGATGGCATCAAAAGTGCCTATACCACCCGGTGATACCAGAATTAGCGTCCACGACAGACTCGTAATAGCAGTTACCAGTAGCATGGCATAGAACGGTACAGCCAGATTAAAAGCCAGTCCAACAAGATAAAAAGTACTAGTCTCACACAACCATATCACCAGTGATATCAGAAAAATACGGATAAGTTCAGCCGGACTGCGCAATATCTCCAGTCCGCTAATAAAAAGATTAACCCAGTTGGAAATACGCGGCCGCCATTTAGCTGGTATGATAGCAGTAAGCAATCTCACCGCTAATTGTGCGTATTTCTCAGAACAAGTAATAAGTAACATAATAATAAAAATGCCGATGAAGGCAACGGCGGCAACCCAGCCAATCGTTTTTATCAGAGCAGGCGTCGGTATTAAAAAAATACCGATAAGCAGAAGCAAAATAAGTGCCAGACCATCCAGAACATTTTCTGTAATAACAGTGGCTCCGCTTGCCAGTTTACTGATACTCTTTTTTTCACCGATAATATATGCCCGTGCCACGATTCCCAATCTTCCGGGCAATATGTCATTAACCATCAATCCTATAGTTACCAGAGGGAAAAGAGTCATAGACCCGACATCAGTTAATGGCTTCATTGAATACTTCCAGCGCAGGGCACGAAACCAGACACCAAGAAAATAAACCAGCATTGCCGCTAATATCAGCGTAATATTTGCTGTTGCCAGTGCATCAGCAGCCTGCCCAAAATCCGTGTTACGCAAAAATACTACTAAAAATATTATTGATATTATTATACCAATTAGAAATCTCCGGTGCTGCTTCATCTTAACCTTTCATTCCTGCCATATTCAGGTCAAAACCCTGCGGGAAAAATACGGTAATTACTTTATCATAAGATTCAGTATACGGCTCAGTTGTCGTGCGGTGCAGAAAGTAATTCCAACCTCTTTTCCATGTTTCCTTACTCAAGATATTAAAATTATTCATATATTCACCCTGAGGAAACCAGATAATTTGCGGAAATGTCGTACTATCTCCATAACCTGCCGCCAGATTATCATAATTGCTCAGATGATATGGCGTAATAAAAAGGACTTCTGCTCCGGCAGGAACATAGCTGCCATCCAGCGTAACATAATTAATGTTAGTATAATCACGCAGATACCATACCCAGGGCCAGGAAAGATCATTATCTATAACAATACTGATGCCTTTATCTTCCGGACTCTGAGACGCGAGACGGTCTATCTCTGCCATAACAAGTTCAATTTCCTGTGCACCCTGAGAATAAACCAGCATCTCTACTTTTGTAGCAGAATAATCATAATTTGTTTGTACTGTCACCCGCCCGGTAAAAACAAGGAGAATAATGAATGGTACGGTTACTATTATTTTCAGTGCTCTTTGTCTGTGTTCTAAAATGTAATTAATAAATATTGCAGAGAGAAGGATTAGTGGAAGGGTAATATGGATCATCAACCAGGGCATTTTTTCTCCTGACCACGAGTAAATGATAAGACTGGTAATACTCCAGTAAATAAAAAACTTCGCCAGGATATTATTTTTTCTGCGCAGAAAAAATATCCCCCCCGCGATACCGAATATGGCAGGCAGAAATTCGTAATTTGATATTAACAGTAAATACATGTACCATGGTTGACCACCTCTTTTTACACCATGCTGGATAATCCAGTAACTTAAAGAAGTCCAGAAACCGCTCCCCAACCCCAGATAATTAGTAAAAAAGGTGGTAAAAAGACAAATATATATTACATAAAATATTACTGCGCAAATAATCCAGACTCTTTTCTTCCAGTGCAGTCCCAATACCGCCGCTATTATCAGCAAAATAGCAAGTGTTCCAATGGCCACACCCAATCCGATCCCGGAAGGAATACCATAAGGAGAAGCGGCCAGAGTAATACCCAGCTGATTCTGAATAAGACTCAGTGCTGCACCGCACTGAGGTAAAACCAGGGTCACCAATACAAGTAGTAATTCGGCAGGGCGGGAAAGCTGGGTAAAATTAAATCTATTCCGGATAACATTAACCCATTCCCGGGCAGTAATGATCAATAAAAAACTACCAAAAATACCAGCAATAAAAAAAGAAGTTTCCTTAGTGGTAAAGCTGAGACTCAAGACGGCAGCAAACGCATAGAGAAAAACGTTTTTCCCTTTTTCAATGTAGTACCACATGAAAATTACCATGAGCAGTGCCCAGGTAACCATATAGATATCATTACGAATAAAACGACCGAAATAAAGTAGGGAAGGAGAAATCATGAGAAGCACCGCAGCGACCAGACTACCAATCTTGCCTATCTGGTTACGCAGAAAATAAGGCAACCCCACCAGAACTGTCCCGAAGAGAGCCGGAATAATACGCATGGTAAAATTGCTATCACCAAATAGTTTATATGCCAGAGCCGTTGTATGAAAAAGAAAAGGACCATGCATCATCGGGTCATGCTGATACCCCCGCCCCACGGCAAGATACCAGCTATAAATAGCATGCAAGCTTTCATCATGATGGACGGCACGCCAGTCTAACCCATAAAAATGCAAAAACGCCGCTATAGCCATCAAGACAAGATATATAATTTTTTCTCTATCTGGATGAAATTTGGTCCGGAATGTATTACAATATGGTATCTTTACCGGTGCATCCACCCGTTAATCCCTCTTCCTTCTACTACGTTACCTTTTCCTCTATTCTGACACGGTAAATAGAAACTTCCTCATTTTCAAATACGGCATCCATAAAGGTACCGAATTTCTCGGACGCCGTAAACCCATAGCGTGCTTTTTCCAGGTATCCCAGATAAACATAAGTCACTTGATAATGCGTCAGTATATTGTTTATCTCAATAACATCATTACTTTGATATATTGTATCGATATCCCTTGACCGTGCACTGAGCTCTTTCCCCTGTCCCCTCCACACTAATTCGTGCCCCGCCCACCCTAATATCGTAGGCAGGCCGGTATTTACTGATACCCTTCCATACTGGGTATATTCATCGCCTGTCGCTTCTACAATCACAGGCGTCCCCTTAACATTCTCATTTAACCAGCGTATTGCCTCCCACTCCGCTGCATTACTCTGCTCCAGATATGCTAACCCGTCCAGAGTAGGTTTTATTGATGAATTACTGACTCTATCATATGTCGCACCCACAGGGAGTATCAGACAAATCGCTGTCAGAAACACCAGTGCCATCTGCCAGAACCGGCCAGTTGTACGCCTGAATACATTCAAAAATGCATTCTTCTTAATATAATAATGCAGATAATATATGCCGAAAGTAGATGCTACAGCAAGCATCGTCCAGCTTTGATAATAAAAACGGAAGATGGTGTTCATCCTGTTATTAAAAACATCACCGATATAGAATAATTCACAACCAATGGTAACCAGAATACCGGTAAACAAGAGAGAAAAGACAAAGAGCATATTGCCATTACCGGGTTTCTCCACACCATTAAAAATATTAAAGAGAATACCGGCAACAATAATGAGTAATGGCAAAAGATGTACCAGCATCTTTCCGAGAGAAAGGATGCTCTCACCGATATCAGCGTTAAATATACCGATAGCAAGTTCGAGTGTGCCCCACAAAATTAACGGAAGGGCCGCTATCAGAACAGCTCCTGCAACCTTATTCCATGACCATTTTGCTCTTTCATTTCTCGTATAAATTACTAATAAAGAAATTATAATAAAAAAGAAAAGTCCCAGAATGAGTAAATAATGGAAAGGCCGGCTCACTGGACCACGCCACAACAAAACTCCCATTACCGGATTATTCATATTCCAATAAAAAGGCAGATAAAGTAAAAAAAGCAGTATGACCATACCAACAGCCATTTTAAACCATATTTTCAATCTCTGAACATTGGTTGCCGGTCGTGTTATGTATACTTGCAGGAGTAATGCCAGTAAAAAAAGCAGGGTATATGTTGGCAAATCCCAGGAATGAATCGCTCCCAGTGCCCCCAGACAAATTAACATAATCATGACAGAAATAATATTTTTCTTTATCCAGTTCCAGCCTAGTTGCTCCCGGGTTAGAAAAATATTCAGACTAAAAGCAATAGCCAGTAACGTAAATGGTAATGACATAACATGAGCATGTAAATCGCCCAGGATAAAACTGAAAGAAGGATATTCCGTAATAGTATAATCCAGACTACTTCCGCTATTGCTAATGGTATCAATGACACGTGTTGAGCGCCACCACCAGAAAGAAACATCGGGCAACCAGTGCCCTTCAGGCGGAGGATACTCTAATCCTTTAATACCAACCCACTTCCAGAAATTACTGCCTCCGATACCACGAGAGTACAGAATTTCCAGTACCCCTTCCAGATTACCCAGCACAAGAAATACAACACAACCAAGTACACCAAAACAGACTGCCGTCCTGACAGTAGCTCCGCCACACAACTTTACCAGATTAAAAACGAGACTAAAAACACCCGTAGCACAGAGAGCGAAAAACAGGCATAACGCAATATTAAAGCTAAATTCGGGAGGAGTCACTGTTATTTTGGTAAATATTGCTACAATCAAATGCCCCAGGTAATAATTATTGAGGGTATAACCACTAAGCCATGGGTCGGGGGGAGGAAACTGCTCAGCACGTAGCAAAGCATTGAGAAAAGCAAAATCCATCGGCTTTTCCGTACCATAAATTTGCGGAACATATGACCGTAATACTGCCAGTAGCATAAACGAAACAAGAAAAATACCCTCCACGGTAATAATGATGCGCAGATTTTCCTGAAGAAAACTGCATAATTCCGCTCTGTTCTGGCGAAAAATAAAAAATGCTCCTGAAGCTATAAGGACAATGATTATTAGAATAGTTCCTGCTGAATTAGGAAGAATACCGGCACTGATAACCAGCCAGATAAAATACAAAGGCAATAGTATGCCTATTGCCTTACTGAAAGCATATCCCCTGTCAGGAAGATTCTTGAAGAGCTTTAAAGTGAAAGGTAATGTAATAATGCCCAGAATCTCCGCCACCAGCCACCAGATAATAAGGTGGGTCATTCCAAATCCTTATCTGATGAAGTCAAAGCATCTATAAACGACTGAGCATCAAAAGGAGCCAGGTCCTCTATTTTCTCACCCGTACCAATAAAACGGATGGGAATCTTTAATTCATCACAGATACTGAGAACAATTCCTCCTTTAGCCGTACTATCCAGTTTTGTCAGAATAATTCCGGTAACTCCCACTGCATCACTAAAATATTTAGCCTGTATCAGTCCGTTTTGTCCTGTAGTAGCATCAATAACCATCAAAACATCGTGCGGTGCAGAAGAATCAACCTTTGTAATAATTTTCCTGATCTTCTTTAACTCCTCCATCAGGTTATATTTTGTATGCAAACGACCGGCAGTATCAATAATAAGTGTCGTGATATTTCTATTTTGGGCCGCTTGAAGAGCATCAAACACAACCGCTCCGGGATCACTTCCCGGTTGATGTGCAATAACATCAATATCAATCCGTTTCCCCCATAATTTAAGCTGGTCAATAGCCGCCGCTCGGAAGGTATCGGCGGCAACCAGCATAACATTCTGTCCTTCATTTTTCAGATAATAAGCCAATTTGGCAATACTGGTTGTTTTACCACCACCATTAGCCCCGACAACCAGTATCACTCTGGGACTCTGTCCCACCATCTGTGTCAGACCATGGGAACAGCGTAAAATTTTAACCATTTCCTCTTTAAGAATATCACGTATCTGCCCGGCATCCCGAGCATTCTCTTTCTTAACCCTATCTTTTACTCTTGCCACGAGTTTACTTGATGTGGTGACACCAACATCTGCCATAATCAACACTTCTTCTATCTCATCCCAAAAATCTTCTCCTTGAGAAGAACGTTCCAGGAGATCAGTCAATTTATTGAACCACTTCTCCCGGTTAATTTTTACAATATTCTGTGTTTTTTTAAATAAATTAAACAAGTCCCCGCCTCATTAAATAATATTCTCTAACAAAGCTTTCCCAGTATTCCTTGTTCTCTAATAGACAACAATTCCACCGGTAAAAGCTGGTTTATTAAATTCTTGTTGCTATACACAAACACTCTGATGTAGTTATCTGTGAGCCCGCTCCAGAGGCCATGTTCTTCCTGTTCCCAGAGCACCCATAATGTTTTTCCAATATATTGCTCTTGAAAGTGCCGTGCTGTTTTCTGCGCTAATTTCAGCATTTGCTGCATTCTGTCTCGTTTCACAATTGCACTAACCTGCTCCGCCATTTTTGCGGCAGCAGTACCCGGCCGTTGCGAATAAGGAAACACATGCACCCGGGCAAAACTCATCTTGCAACAGAAATCGTAACTCTCCTTAAATTCATCATCCGTTTCTCCCGGAAACCCCACAATTATATCAGTCGTAATTGCCAGTTCCGGGATAGCTCCATAAGCATAATGCACTGCTTCGGCATACTTTGTTGTAGTATAAGCCCTTTTCATTCTTCTCAGAACAGTATCAGAGCCACTCTGTAATGAAATATGGATATGACGGCACAAACGGCTATCCCGAAATAAATCTACCATATCAGGAGTAATATCTTCCGGTTCCAGTGAAGAAAGCCGCAAACGTTCTATTCCGGTATTACTTAAAATATTCTGCACCAGATTTACGAGACTATTTCCTGCGTCCTGTTCTTTCCCGTTGTTACCACTAACCAGTTGACTGCCGGATACTGATTGCTGATAGCTTCTGCTGTAATCCCCGATTCTCGTTCCTGTAAGAGTAACTTCCTTATATCCGGCGGCGATCCTGTTATTAATATTATTCAGTATCTGTTGTTCGGGTATACTACAACCTCTGCCACGGACATAAGGAATAATGCAAAAAGAGCAGGAACGGCGGCACCCTTCCTGAATTTTAATTTGCGACCTGGTACGATATAAATAACCTTTATTCTCTGTGCTATTTTCATATACCGGAATTTCTCCTTCCGGCAAAGATATCCTGGAAGAAATCATATCGGCGTTCCTTTTGCCGTCAACCCCGGATAGCAAAATTTCTACAAGATGGTCCTTTTCTTTGTTGCCGATGACACAGTCTACTTCTGGCATACTGCGTATTTCTCCCGGACTCCTCTGGACATAACAACCGGTAACAACAATAAAAATATCGGGGTTATTACGGCGTGCCAGTCTGATAAGATGACGCGTTTTCCTATCGGCAATATGTGTTACCGTACAGGAATTAAGCAGGTAGATATCAGCCTTGGAAATATCGTTTCCGATACGAAACCCTGCTGCGATAAACTGCTCTGTTAATATTTCCAACTCTGCCTGGTTAAGCTTACAACCCAGACTTTCCAGTACTACTGTTTTCACAATATCTTCCTCATAAATTTATACCATCACTATGAATATGAGGTGAAGATAAATCCTCTGTTGCTACCACAAATCACAATTACTTTAGACCGCCGGAGTAATCGGCCTGTAAAAGAGATGCACGTTATTCCACGTCTCTGGCAATATTCTCGCCCCGTTCGTAGGCTTCTTTCAGTGCGCCGGCATACTCCTGTATTTTACCTTTATCATTAATACCCGGATAGAACAGGGCACCGGTATAAATCACATCTATGTTAGCAAAAAATATCCGCACCAGCTTCTCGGCATTCTGAAAGAAGTCCTGCCTGTTCTGCCCCCCCACGCAGATGAAAAAACCTTTTCTCTTCTCACGTGTCCGTTTCAAAATATATTTTCTTATCCAGTAACACTGGTATCGGTCAATCATCATCTTAAGCTGGGCCGCTATAGAACCAAAGAAAATAGGGGAGGCTACAATAATGGCATCGGCAACATCTATCTGCCGGTAAATATCTGTCATATCATCCATAACGGTACAAATCCCACTATTATCACAGCCGCCACACTCTTGACAGGGAGAATAGCAGCACTCATTAAGCACAATTTTGGTAATCTCTGCTCCTGCCGTCTGCGCTCCTTCCAGTGCTTTATCCAGGAGAAATTCCGTATTACCCTGTCTTCTCGGACTGGCGGATATTCCCACTATTTTCATCTAACCCTGTTTCACCCTTAATTTTATTTAATTTATGCCAACATAATATCAATTCTCATACTCGTAGTCTACTGGAGCAACGTGTTATTACAGCTTGGTATATTATCATCCTGAAGATGCGTCCGCCGTGATAATCTTGTGTGTCAATCTCCTTGTCATTACGCATCCGCCCAAGAGTCCTGTCCCGTACCACCACGCAACCCCTCCTTGTCATTCAGGCTGTGTCACAAC